>NC_009253.1:1503376-1804052 GCF_000016165.1 Desulforamulus reducens MI-1
ACTGGCAGAGTTCTGGTGGAGGTAGATCCCTGCTACTTTAGGCCGACAGAAGTGGATATTTTAATCGGTGATCCTACCAAGGCAAAGAATAAACTGGGCTGGATACCAGAAATATCCTTTAATCAACTGGTTAAAGAAATGATGACAGAGGATTTACTGGAAACAAAACGAGATTTGTTATGTAAAAGGGAAGGTTTTAAGGTAAATCAATATCATGAATAAGGTAGGAGTTTACTATGGATAAACATTCTAAAATATATATTGCCGGTCACAGGGGGCTGGTGGGATCAGCCATTAAGCGAAGGCTTGAGCAACTGGGCTACACAAATTTGGTTTACCGAAGCAGCAAGGAGTTAGAACTGCGGAACCAAAAGGCTGTAGAAGAATTCTTTTGTGCAGAAAAACCAGCCTATGTATTCTTGGTAGCGGCAAAGGTTGGAGGGATTCTGGCCAACAATACCTACCCAGCGGAATTTATATATGATAACCTGTCTATTCAAACCAACGTTATCCATACCTCCTACCTACACAGTGTAAAAAAACTACTTTTTTTAGGTAGCTCTTGCATATATCCCAAATTAACTCCCCAGCCCATGAAGGAGGAGTATCTGTTAAGTGGAAAATTAGAACCCACTAACGAACCCTATGCCATTGCCAAAATTGCCGGTATAAAAATGTGCCAGGCCTACAACCGCCAGTATGGTACCAATTTTATCTCTGTCATGCCTACCAATCTTTATGGACCCAATGATAATTTTGATCTGGAAAATTCCCATGTACTGCCAGCCCTTATTAGGAAATTTCATGAAGCTAAAACAAAAATTCAGCCCGCTGTCACTGTTTGGGGAACCGGGACACCCAAAAGAGAATTTTTACACGTAGATGATCTGGCAGATGCATGTGTGTTTCTAATGGAGCATTATCAGGACAGTGAAATTATCAACATTGGCACCGGACAGGACCTTACCATCAAAGAACTGGCCGAACTGGTCAAAGCTAAAGTCGGTTACCAGGGAGAGATAGTATATGATAATACTAAACCAGACGGAACGCCAAAAAAACTACTGGATGTATCAAAGCTGAAGTCCATGGGATGGCAAGCCCAAATCCCCCTGAAGGAAGGTCTTGTCGGGACCTATGAATGGTATCAAAAGAATGTTAGCCGGAATTTGCAACAAATTCAAGACGTATACCAGTAAAAGGGGCGATAAAAATGAAAGGCAAGGAAACCTTTGAAAAGCTTTGTAATAATGGTCTCATTCAAGAGAACAAACCGCTAAAACTTCATTTGGGCTGCGGGGAGCAGCATTTCGAGGGCTATATTAACATCGATTATCCCCCCGTAGAACATAATTTAATGAATGTAGCAGCAGACGTATATGCTGATATTAATCAGCTGGATTTTCCGGCTGGTGTCATTGATGAGGTACGCCTGCACCATGTTTTTGAACATTTTAATCGTGTAACAGCTCTGGCTTTATTAATCCGCTGGCATTCATGGCTAAAAATAGGGGGTAAGCTGATTATTGAAACGCCCGACCTGATGGGTAGCGCCAGAACAATTCTTTCTGATGCTTCTTTCCAGGAGAAAATGGCTGTGGTACGTCACTTGACGGGAGACCAGGCAGCAAGGTGGGCCTATCACGTGGACCAATGGTTTCAGGAGAGGTTTGAAAAAACCCTAGAGAAACTAGGTTTTCAGGTACTGCAGACATACCAAATGTCCTGGTCACGGGAACCTTACCTTTCCAATATACTGGTAGTTGCTCAAAAAATACAAGATCTACCTCTAGATGAACAATTTAAAAAAGCCAGTGATCTACTATGGTATAGCACTGTGGATTCTACAGAAATAGCCATGCATCAGGTGTGGCGGGATCAGCTTGCCGCCTTGCTATTTCCGGTAGAAAAGACCGCACAGGACAAACCGGTGGGTGAGTAGATACAAAAGTTGAACAGGATTTCTTAAACTATCTTACGGAATATCAAGAACTGGTAACTTCTGATCCGGCTAAGGCCAATTGGCATTACCTGCCTGTTTTCTTGGTCCGCTGACACCTTAATCATTATTACGACCAAGTATCAACGGTGTTGCCGTTTCGTCATTAAGAAACTGAAGGAGCTAACAAGAAAGGAGCGGTAAAAATAGATAAATAAAATTGAAACGGCTGAAAAATCAGCCGTTTTTTGCTGAAGATGGATTTGTTTAAAATATTAGATGGACTCCAGCTAACATATTGATTTCATCACCCTGACGGACAACCTTCCAGCAGGGCCATTAGATCATAGGCTTTAATAGTTGCTTCCTTATCAATCAGTTCATTAATAATAACAATGGAGGGAGCTTCCCGCGTATCATCGGTTTGTGGTGAGTTAATTGTTACTTAACATGATTATCATTTAACCCTTTGTAACTTAAATGCATATTTTATATCATGTTATTTTAAATTATGACCTGGGGGAGCAAACAATGAAAGTAATCATTCTGGCTGGCGGGATCGGAACAAGGTTGTGGCCTCTAAGCCGAACTAACTACCCCAAGCAGTTCTTAAAGATTAAAAAGATGGCAAGATCCATATTTCAAATGACCTATGAAAGGTGTCTCAAACTTACAGATCATCAGCAAATCTATATTGTTACCAATATTAACTACAAATTTCTGGTTGTGGGGCAAATTGAAGAACTGGGCCATCAAATAGATGACCGACAGATTTTAATTGAACCTGTGGGTAAAAATACATTACCCGCTATTTATTACGGAGTGAAAGAGATTCAAAAGCAGGGAGATGATATTACTGTCGTTTTCCCTTCTGACCATTTGATTAAGGATGAAGAGCGGTTTATAAATACCATCAAACAAGGTGAAAATCTAGCGGATCAATACATTATTACCTTTGGCATTTGTCCTACTAAACCTCACACCGGTTACGGCTACATTAAACCCAAAGAGCCCCTGCAGGTTGGTAACCGTGTGGATCAGTTTAAAGAAAAACCGGATAAAGAAACGGCTGTAAACTATTTAGCAATGGGTTACCTCTGGAATAGTGGCATGTTTATGTTTAGAACAGATATTTTTTGCCAGGAAGTAAAAGAGTACTTACCGGATGTATGCGATGCTTTTAAGTCCCCAAATATTCTTGATATTTATGACCAAACACCAAGTGTATCAATTGATTATGGTTTAATGGAAAAATCTAAAAATGTAGCTGTTATTCCCCTGGATGTACACTGGAGCGATTTAGGAAGTTTTGATGCCTTTTACGATGAATTTGATGTGGATGAACAGGGAAATCTCAACTTTGATAAGGACATTTTAATTGACTCATCTAACAACATGCTTTACTCAAACAAAGAGAAAGCAGTGGCTTTGATAGGAGTACATGATCTTATTTTGGTGGATCAGAAGGATGCCTTGCTTGTTTGTCGGAGAGACCATTCCCAACGGGTTAAAGAAGTTGTCGATCGTTTAAAAGAACTGAATGATCCCAGAGCGGATTATCATTTAACCGCCTACCGCCCCTGGGGGTCCTACACTATTTTAGAAGAGGGTTTTTTCTATAAAATTAAACGTATAACAGTACTGCCGGGAAAGAAATTAAGCTACCAACTGCACCACCATCGTAGTGAACACTGGGTTGTGGTTAAGGGGACAGCGAAGGTTACTATAGAAGGTAAAGAAACCTTTGTCAGAAGCGGTGAAAGTACCTTTGTACAGACCGGCTTTAAGCACAGGTTGGAAAATCCAGGTAAAGTTTTACTGGAAGTCATAGAAGTACAGCTTGGTGAGTATTTAAATGAAGACGATATCGTAAGATTAGATGATGATTTTGGTAGGTCTAGTGGAACTTTGGAGTAGCAAACAAGAAGTGCTTAGGGGGGAGTTTGAGCGGTTTGGATGGTATAAACTTTCATATCTTTCGTGAGTATGATATCAGGGGGAAGGAACAAACGGATTTTACCGATGAGGCGGTGGAATTGCTGGGCCTTGGCCTAGGTACCTATTTTCTTCAAAAAGGGGAAAGGGATGTGGTGGTCTGTCAAGACAACCGGGCCAGTTCCCCCAGGCTAAAAACAGCCTTAAACAAAGGTCTGTTACAGACTGGCTGTAACGTCATAGACATCGGCGAAAACCCGACACCGGTATGCTACTTTGGATTACAGCACCTGTCATTAACAGCAGGGGTTATGATTACCGGCAGTCACAATCCGCCAGAGGATAACGGTTTTAAAATTTCTTCCGCAGGTAGCACCATCTTCGGAAAAGAGATACAAAGGATTAAGGAAATTGTTGTAGATGGCCATTTTTTATCTGGTTTAGGTCAACTAACTAAATATGATATTAAAGAAGATTATCTAAAGTATTTAATTTCCAGAATACACTTATACCGTCCCCTGAAAGTAGTAATAGACGCGGGTAACGGCACTGCCGGTCCGCTGGCAGTGGAATTGTTTAATAGGCTGGGCTGTGAGGTAATTGAGTTATATTGTGAGTCTGATTCATGTTTTCCCAACCATCATCCTGATCCTACCGTTCCCGATAATTTAAGAGATCTGCAGCAAAGGGTTTTACAGGAGAAGGCCGATGTGGGCCTGGCCTTTGATGGGGATGGTGACCGGTTGGGGGTGGTGGATAACCTGGGGAAAATAATTTGGGGAGACATCTTGCAGATTTTATTCTGGCGGGAGATATTGCCCCAAAACCCCGGTACCCCCGTAATAGTGGAAGTAAAATGCAGCCAGGCCCTGGTGGAGGAGGCCAAAAGCTTAGGCGGCAACCCCTTCTTTTATAAAACCGGCCACTCGTTGGTTAAGGCCAAAATGAAAGAAGTAGGTGCTTTATTTACTGGTGAAATGAGCGGTCACTTCTTTTTTGCGGACGAATATTTTGGCTATGACGATGCCCTTTATGCCGGGGCTAGGTTGTTAAGACTGCTAAGCCAATCCAAGAAATCTTTAAGCCAGCTGTTGAACAATATACCTTCCTATGTTTCAACGCCTGAGATTCGATTGCCTTTTTCGGATAATTATAAGAAGGAATTAATCCAAAGGATTAAAGAAAAATTTGTTGGTGAAGGTTACGAGGTCATTGATGTAGATGGAGCCAGAGTTATCTTTCCCAATGGCTGGGGGGTACTTCGATATTCAAATACCCAGCCAGTGGTGGTAATGAGGGCAGAGGCTAAAGATCAAGCCTCTTTAGGAGATATTGTTAACATATTAAAGACAACTTTTGTTGATACATTGGAGAGAATGAAATGAATGTTATGAACGGGAGCATGGAAAACCATACCGTTGGATTAATCTTTAGTAAAGACAGAGCTATGCAGTTAGATGCTACAATAAGGTCCCTTTATCTTCATTGTAAGGATGTACAAAATATTGATTTAAAAATTCTTTACAAGGCCTCTGATGCTTATCACCTGAAGCATTATAATCAATTAATAAAAGAGTATAGCTCAGTGCAATTCATATCTGAAAATAATTTTAGGGAGCAAGTTCTTTCTAATTTATTCAACTATGCCTATATATTGTTTTTAGTCGATGATAATATTTTTGTACATGACTTTTCCATAAACAAAATAATCCTAAATTTAGAAAAACAATCTGACGCCCTGGGTTTTTCCCTGAGATTAGGGAGTAATATCAATTACTGCTATGCTTTAAACTCTGCACAAGCACGCCCTGTTTTTTGTGAACTGGAGCATGAGACTTTAAAATATGATTGGACAGTAGCAGAGCATGATTTTGGCTACCCCCTGGAGGTCTCCAGTTCGGTATACAGAGTAGAAGATATCTTGCCATTGTTATTCCAACTTCCCTTCGCCAACCCCAACACCCTGGAAGCATATATGAGTTCCAATAAAGGATGCTATGTGGATAGCAAACCATACATTCTTTGTTATAAACAATCTATTACCTTTTGCAACCCGGTTAATAAAGTACAAAACATCTTTAATAATCGAGCAGGAGATGAAATTAGCTATTCGATTCATGAATTAAGTAAGATGTTTGAGCAGGGGTACAGAATTGATGTTGAGAATTATTCCGGTTTTATACCCAATGCTTGTCATCAAGAAGTAAAACTACAATTCTTAAAACCAGAACAAGAGTATAGTGAAAAATGAGGTTGTCTAAAATTACGGATTTTACGGAACCCTTTCAGCTATAAAGTTAATACACAAAAAATAATCAAAGAGAATCACTTATAAACTCCTACCCAAAATATTTAGGTAGGAGTTTGTCTTATTGTTCATTACAAAAAAATTACCGGCATTGTTTGCCGGTAGGTTGATAACAGAACCACCACTGCCTATTTACTCAGTTATAAGCTCTTTTGTCCTAATATATTCCGGAAATTCCACCGCATCGCCCAAAGTCCTTATGGTACCTTTTATATTTTCTGACTGCTGAAGATGCCCCAATTGTTGGCATAACAAGCCATATAAATAATGTAGGTCTATATAGGATGGGTATGATTTTAACCCTTTCTCAAGTAATCTTATGGCCTTACCATAATGTTCCGACTTAATTAAACACCAGGCCACCCACCTTAATAATACCGCTGCTTCCAAGAGATTGCTGGTTTGAGCTAGATGAGCATTAAATTTTTTTATAGCCTCACCATATCTTTGTTCAAGCAGCTCATGTACAGCATCATTGTAAGGATAATCAACTAACGAACGATCTTTAAAGGAACAATAAAGACAGTCTACTTGACCGCTCATAGCAAGTACTCTTTGGAATACCGGCTGCCAGCGAACAATAGAGATTTCATCAGCAAAATTATAGGTAAAGGGCATAGAAACGACATCTGCCGCTGTTCCACTTAAAAGCTGTTCGAGGGCTAGCACCTCTTCCCGGCTAAAATCCATTGGCAGAAGTTTTACCCAATCCTTTTCGGTATTTATGCCAACTGGTTGGTAACCGGATACTTGTTCATAATAAGCTTTTAGTTTAGGTATTATCTGCTCCCAGCTATAACGGGCTGCAGTCTTATAGCCATTTTCCTGCAGTTTTTTATAGAGATTAGGGTTTTCTAGCAGGAGGGTAATTTTGTCAGCCAGTTCCTGGGTGTTGCCTGGCTGAAAGGTTAAACAGTTCTCTCCATCCCGTCCATAGGCCAGTACCCCGTCATTTGGAGTGGTAATTACCGGGGTGCCGCAGGCCATTGCCTCCAGGGGGGGCAGTGGAAAGGTTTCATATTCAGAAGCACATACATAGACCCAGGCCTGGCGGTAAATGTTTCCCAATTCCTCTTGGGTAGGGTTTATTTTCACCGTTCCCAAAGGGATTTTCGGAGGCTGGGGTGTTACCCAGGTAAAGCTTATGTTATGCCCCCTGTCCTGAACTATTTGACATGCTTCCCAAATATCAGGTATTCTTTTGAAGTTTGTAATATCACGGCCTACACCCAAGACAATATGTTCTATGGGTGCTTGTTCTTTGGCAAAAAATACTTGGTTATTCAGGGCATTGTGAAATACCGGTGCCTCCCGATTAAAGACTTCTTTAATTTTTTTAGCTCCTGTTTCCGAGCAGGTAATTACATGACTTGGTAGTTGATAGAGCTTTGAGATGATTTCTTTTCTATCCGGGCTAACGTTATCCCAATCCCATAAATGAAAATCTCCCTGCTCAAAATATACAACCGGGGCAATACATGACTCGACACAGGTTCCCAGGTGATCCCAGTAGGTGGCAACTATTAGGTCGCAGTTAGGGGGAATACCCCGGGCCAGTTCGATACCGAAAGGGATTTGAATATAATTAGCGTTTATGTCAAACCAACTCGGTTTAGGATAGTGACTCAATAAGCTAACCTGAACACCCTGGTTAATCAGTTCATTAGCGTGTTCTAAGATTATTTTTACTCCGCCGCATACACTGACGTGGGTTAATAAATAAACTACGTGTACGGTATCTTCTTTCTGATCAGCAGGTTTCTTTTGGATAATCTGTTTTTGAATAAATTTAACCCGTGCAGCCCGCAGTTGATATTCCTTTACTCGAAAGTAACTTACCAAGTTCATTTTAATGCCTCCGTTTTAAAATAATGTGCTACTCGGAGTAACTGTTGTGAGGCAGGATTTTGTTTTACAGCTTCACCATAGGTATCCCCCAGCAATTGAAACATTGCTTTAGCTATATATTGATAATCCTGAGTATTTTGGGAATGGGTAAATTTTTCTACCGCTACCTGCCAAAGCTCCAGACTCTCCAATAAACAGCCATTTTTAATGGTGCTGATGGCAGCTTGACAAAGATTATGGCAGGAATCCAGTTCATTTTCCGTAAAATACTGCAGTACCTTACCCTGTTCATAATTTGATAATAATAATTGGGTAAGGTGTGGGATAGCTTCAACTGCTCCTGCAGGATTTACTGCAGCAAAACTGTAATGTTCTAGACTTTTCTTGATATTACCTTGCTGGAAGTATAACTCGGCTAACCGGCAGTGGGGTAAATAACTACTAACCCCTGAATGGACGGTGTATTTTTGCCAGGGTGCATCACCGAGTATGAAGCACCTTTCAAAACATTCCAGTGCCTCAGGACAGTTTTTTAACTTTAAATGACAATAGCCCTGGTAGTAGATTAAATCCGTATAGTCCGGGAATTGATTAACTGAAGTATTGGCTAGTTCTAATCCTTCTCTATATTGTGTTAGTTTGCATAGACATTTAATTACAGCGAGATAAAGACCCGCAGCGACTTTTTCTTTGGATAAAACCATAGCACGCTTAAAGTGAGCCAGGGCTGGTTTATATCTTCTCATTTTATAAAACTCATTGCCCATAGCCTGGTGCAGAAGGGCATTTTTACCCAATGTTTTAAAATCTTTAACTATTAATTTAAGGTTGCTTTTAAAATCAGCTTCCCTTAAGTGGGATCTTAATTTTGGCCCATGATTGAAGATGGTAACAGGGAGGCAGGATATCCTGTTATGATCATGTTTATGGATAATGGACTGATCAATATCTTCGAGTAACCTGGAACTGTAGCACAATGTCTTATCGTTACGCACAATTTTACAGCAAGAGCTGTCCTGGTAATTTCTATCATCATCTCCCCAGAATGTCCTTATTCTAACTTTGTAACCACTATCGATTGCTTTATTTAGTTCCTTAATTAAAACCGGCAGGTCAGCTTGACATAGTTCTTCATCCCCGTTTAGAAACAAAATCCAGTCCCCATCAACCCGCTGTAGGGCAAAATTTCTCAACTTAGCAAAGCTGTCTTCCCAGTTTACTCGGTAAAGATGGGCACCCATCTGGTAAGCTATATGCAAAGTGTTATCTGAACATTCAGTTACAATGATTAAAACTTTATCAGCTATTTCACTTATACTGCGAATGCATTTATGAATGTTTTTCTCTTCATTCTTGGTCAGTATAGAAACATTTAATTTAAATTTTTTGAACTTAGCTAGCAAAAGGGGCTGTAATTGAGACAGGATTTGTTCAGGGGATTGGTTAAAAATGGTACCTTCTGAGGGATAATTTGGATTCAAATTTTTTCTGTGTTGGGCTTTATTTATGCTTTGGGCAGCCAGGGAATAACGGCCGCACCTTAAATGGCAGGCGGCCTCCAAAAGATACAAGTCACTGTAGTCCGGGTAAACACTTTGAAAGTAGGAAAGCTGCTCCAGGGCGTCCCGGTACCTATTTAGTTCTATCAGACAGACAATTAGCTTATTCACCAGTGGTGGGGCATAGCCGGAGGTATTATTTGTAACCTTTAAAGATTGAATAAAGTTCTCCAAAGCCCTTTGGTATTGCCCCTGACGTACATATTCAACACCTATGTTATAAAAATAAAATCCTTCCTGTCCTTCGGGTTGATGCTGTTGTTTTTCCAGCAGATGAACATTCCTGGCAATTTTAGATTGAATATTAACCTGCTCTGGATTGTAACCATGGTGAATTAGATTAAAATTTAGCCTGCCTATTCTTCCGGCACCGGAATGCTGTAGGACAGAATCAGAAATTTGCTCATGGATTTTTCCTTTAAACCTGAACTGGGATAAATTACGAAATAACCTTATTGACTGGAAGGTCACAGTATTATTCCCCCCCAGTAAGTTTCTTACATTGATATAATAGGCATCATACTTACTTGATTCTACCCCGGCCAGCAGGTTTTCTACTTGGGTCTGATCAAATTCTTCATCACAATCCATAAATATAACCCAGTCCCCCGTTGCCTTTTCCAGGGAGAAATTTCTGGCCGCACTGAAGTCATCTATCCAGGAAAAGTGCCAAACTTCAGCTCCAAGTTCTTCAGCAATTTCTGGTGTTTTGTCGCTTGAACCTGTGTCAACTACGACAACCTGGTTTACGTAAGGAAGGGCACTTTGGATACACCGGCCAATAAACTGGTCTTCATTTTTAGCAATCATACACAAACTTATGGTAGCTGGCAAAATGACTCTTCCTTTCTTGCAAGTTTAGCTTTAAAGGTTGATAAAGATAAGAAATGCTTATTTATTAAGGGAAAGTGGGGTAATGATGCGGTGATATTTTGCAAAGAATTGATGAAATATTGAGATAGGTTATTTAATAAAAGGATATAATTTTTACTGTCTTGTTGTTCCCGGCAGGCAAGTATACCCAAATACACTCCTTCGATATCATGACCCAACTTGGTAAAAGTCTGCCCCAGTAGGTTAAGAATATCGGAATCCCTGTAACCATGGGAGATGGCCATAACCTGTAGTTTCTGTGTTAACGGGTAATTATTATGAGAAAAGGCATACTGGCTAAGTTGGTGGTAAAAAACGGGTAGATCATTACTGTTCAATACTTGGGCAAAGAATTTAAGAGCTTGTTTTTGATCATAGATAATTAACTGATAAGCAAAATTAAGAAAAGAAGAGGAACATGGGTTATTAATATTGGCAAACTCATTGACAGTAACCTCTAAATTATCAATAACCGGAGTTTCTGCATCAGAGCTTATAATATTGCCAATACATACTAATAACCGAGCCTCCTCCAATTCCTTACTTCCAGGGGGGATTTGGGATATTAGCCTTTTAATTTTTGACCAATCCCTTAGATAAAGACAGGATTTAATACCCAGTAACAATATGCCAGGTGTAGGTTGTGGTATTGATTCTAGTTTTTGTAAGAAAAGCCGGTGCTCATTAATTTTGAATAATAACTTAATTAAATCCAGATGTTTTAAATGAGTAAGATTATTTTGTAGAAAGCTAAATGTTTCCTCAGGGCTTAGAAAATGTTGAGAAGCTATTTGGGCCAGTCTCTGGGCGGCAGCATAGGTTTTTGCCCCGGAGTTAACTGCCCTTAACTGGTAATCCAGTGCTTTATTCCACTGCTGCAGGTAACAATAAATATCTGCCAGTTGTTCGCAGGCTAAGTAATTTGTTACCCCTGTGGTGGAGATATAGTTTGGGTTAACCTTGGTAAACCGGAGACATTGAAGAAAACTGTCTTCAGCAGCAACGTACAGTTTTAAATCAGTGTAGACTTGACCCTGCAGGAAGTAAAGGTCGGGGTAGTCTGGAAAAAGAGATAATCCCTCCTGAAGAAGGTTTAGGAATGTCTCGTATTCCCCAAGGCTGCATAGACATACCGCATAATTTCTAAAGAGGCCCGGTAGGTAGCTGGCTGTTTTAGAAGCATATTTTTTAGCCAGGTGATAATGTTCCCTGGCCTTTTCCCATTGACCGTTGACATAATAACTAACCCCTAAATTATAGTGGCTGAAATCATCTGCGGGTTTTTCAGCCAGCATTTGTAGCAATATGGCAATGTTACGTTGTGTTTTTTTGGTACGCTCAGGATTATTCAGGCAATACCCGTAGTGTAATATTTCTAAATCGGTATACAAAATTTTTGCTTCAGGGTTATGGCGAAGAATACTAGGTTGAATCTGCTCGTGGAGGGCACCTTCAAAAACATAGTTAGGGTTGTTTTTAAACATCCTGATATTTATGCCTTGTGATTTTTGGGCACCGTCAGAAGAGGATGTAAAATTAATTATTTTGAAGGAAAAGGCTTCGGCTTCACTTTTATTTGCTAACCGGCGCAGTTCCCGGCCGGTTTCCGGCGGTAGTTCTTCGTCTGCATCTAGATATAAGATCCATTCCCCTCGAGCCTGTTGTAAGCTTTGATTTCTGGCCTTGCTAAAATCATTTTCCCACTGGCCAAACCGAACAATAGCCCCCTGTTCTCTGGCTAACAAAGGTGTCAGGTCACTGGAGCCTGTATCCAACACAAGCATTTCATCTACGTAATCCCGAACACTTGATAAACAGCGTTCGATATTGGACTCTTCATTTTTTACAATCATACATAGGCTAATTAGGCACTGGTTATGGCACAAGTCAGATACCCCCAATAGGTTCTTTTCTTAGTACCATATGCAAAAAAAAATTACTTGGACACTATTGAAAAAATTTACACTCCTTGTAACCAATGTCAAAAGTTAGAATATTATACATTAACTTAATCAAAGGGGAGGTATTTCCATTGGCAAGGAAAATATGTGTTCAGGAGATTACAGACCTGAATAAGACACACAGTATGACTGTAGTTTGCACTAGCCCCGCTCATACCCCGGTAGGCCAGGGGGATGTGTCGGAATGTAACTGCCTCTTACGTAATGTTGCTTTCACCGTTAATCCAGTGCCTACCATTTCTTTCTCCTATGATGTTCAGTTCAAGTATTCCTACAACTACGAGGGTGGAACCTTTGAGGAGTTTTGCAGTGTAATGGATCAGTCCGGTGCACTGACCTTTAATTCCGGAGTTGGTACCTGTGACTGTGCCGATGCCTTTACAATGACTCATGCTATGACTAGCGACCCAGCTGCTATTACCTGGACCCAGAGTCCCAATACAGTTTTAGGACCAGTAACCTTCAGCTTTACCCTGCAAAACCTATGTGCCCAAACTATTATTTGTGTGGAGGAAGGTACCTGTCCATAAACATAAGTGTTTACAAAAACATCAAAGTAACCCTACAGTGAACTGTAGGGTTACTTTATATTTTAAGAGATTTATCTTTTTACCATAATTCTTCCCAGGATATTCCCACGTCAATTTCCGTAGCACTTGCTGAAGCTGCCGAAATGGTTAAGGTATCGCCGGGAGTTAATTTTATATTTAGTGGCTGCAGAATTAACTGCGTAGCGTCTACTTTAGACAGTTTAAAATTTAGAATTCTTATGCCCCCTGTCAGAGTGGTTCCTGCTGTGTCATATTCCACAACGCTAGTGTCAGTGTTAATGTCTGTGTATGACGGGGTACCGCCTAGCGTGGTGTTTTTTATCAGGCGAATAGTAACAGTTTTGTTGCCGTCTGAACCCGCCGACAGATAGGCCAGTTTAATGTTAACCCGGTTAGTTTTTGTTAGGAAAGTATCTTTATTACGGATAGTTAATATAGCCACTTCTGTGGTAATTCCAGTTTTGTAAGTGTCAATGGAGTTCTTTGTTATGATTGCATTATTATCTAACATACCTTCAATAAAGCCCATAGCCGAGGCGGTTTCTAATTTGATATTGGTGTTATTGGTAGTGTTTGACACCTGGGCCATAAGGGGCAGGACTGGGTTAAAGATTGAAGGGTCTGTATTTGCGTTGGCATAGGGTATTTTGTGTACTAACAGCAGATCACCGGTATTCTGGTTTTCAATGTAAAAATAAATCATGCCAAAGCCAAGCCATTGATATTGGATTGAATATACATTACCTTTGGTGGGGTCCAGGATTAAGCCACTCGATCCGGTGCCGTCAAGCTTATCCATGTTCCAACTTGCTTGGGGTGTCCAGTTATCTAACCCGTTTTTCCTGCGTAAAACTCCGAAGGATGAACCGTTATAGCCAAAGAAAAAACCGTCGTTAGTATCACCGATACCGATAATTTGCGTACTGCCTGAATTACCGGTGGTAAACAAGGCGGTAAACCGTACCAGGGCACCCATACCGGGTTGATAGCGCAGTGTACTTTTTGTTTCAATCTTGGCGGTTGAGCTTGTGGTTGCAGAAGTTTGCAAAATGGCTTTACTGTTGGACTGTGTCACCGTACCGCTTCCGGTTGTGGTGGAGTTAATAAGATCAGAATTAATCCTGAATCCGTGAGTTACCTATTCTGTAACCTTATCTTTCAGTAAAATATGTAAAAATTTATATTTTAAGAATTGCCACTAGCATTTAATGAATCTCTCAATAGTATTGAGCTTAAATTTGGCAATAAAAATCTAAGCACTCCTTTTAGTGCAAAGTTTTATCGTTCTGTGGATATTTCTATCTTGCTAAACACACAGAGTAAGCTTGTTTAAATGTTTCAAACCAGGGACTGTGCTTTCCAAATCGTAATTTCTTCTTTCTTGCATGTGAAACTAACCGTGATGCCAACGTGATTAAGTTCTGAATCACCGTCCTAATCCTACGGCGTTCTGCCTGCTTTCGCAAGGGCACATGCTGCATTCTAGTTGTTGATTGTCCTATCATGCGCAACAGATTGTAGGCCACTACTCCAAAATGTAGTATTAGGTTGTTAGTGTCAAATTTGCCAGAGGGCAGTCTTTCTAAATCCAGGTCTGTCTTAAGTTCGCTGTGAAACTGCTCACTGGTGCCATGTTCGTGGTATAGTCTTTCGATTACATGTGGAGGGTCTGGCAATGAGGTCCAATAGGTTTCTGCCTCCACCTGGGGTACGAGAAATATCTGGCCATCTTTACCAAAGGTTCTTTCGGTAATTTTGTAAACTACCCTGATTTCTCTTTTCAGCTCCTTTTTGTATTTCATCATGGAACCATAGTAGACTTTTTTACCTTCACGTTCCTGGCAGTAAATATCTTTATTGTTCTTTGCCAATAGTAGCCACCCTTCAGGGGTTTCTTTGCGAAGGTTTCGCTTAATAATGAAATCAGCCTTAGTATCATCATTTAAGCAAATTTCAATATTACTAGCGCTGTCATTGCCTGAGTCCATCCTTAAAAGCAAAGGCAACTGGGTAATTTTTCTGGCATAGCGAATGCTTTCGGCAACGAATTCTGAGGTGTTCTTTTGGCAATGTTCACTCCCTTGGCGTAGCTCAGTATTTACGCAATAACCTTCCTTTGCTAGATATGCAAAGATGGGAGCGTAACCATCGGTGCCTTTGTAGGTGCGGGAGACCCCTTCTTTTTTGGTGTTGGAGTTATCAAAGGGAGACACATCAATATCTAGTGGAAGATAAGCTCTATTTTCTTGACCCAGGTACACTGGGGTTAGTGGTGCATTTGTTTTTTTGATTAGCCCCGCAGATTCTTCCAACAGGATATTATTCCATTGCTTATCTTTAGCAACCATATCTAATCGTTGGCGAAGGGTTGGGCTTGACGGTGTCTCTTTGATGTTTAACGAGATTGCAAAGAAATTATCTTCTCGAAAGGGTTCAATGTGGTCAAAATCACTCTTGCCTTGGCATAACAAGCCAATGTAGGCAATACCAACACTTCCATTAGAAATATGGGGTTTCTTTTGTTCAGCAGACATTGTATTGTTCAGTCGTGTTTTTATCTTGGTATTAGTCAGTAAGGCTCCGATAAGAGCTAAGCCCGAATGGGTGGTTAGCTCTTCGTCACCTTGTTCAATTTCAAAGATAGTGAGCCTATCATCGTCTCTGTTTTTGGTTTTGATTTTCTTGTTTCTTATCTTTTTCATGTTGCACCCCTGAGGTGAAGATTAGAAATATCGATTAGATGTATATTTCTACATATTCCTTCATTTCCCTATAAATTATGGGGTGAGGCAGAAAATTACTTTACGGATTCAGGTTAATATTGTAGTTAAAGGTCCAGCCAACCACCGGGGTAATGGACGCCACTCGGAGGTCTTTAAATGCCGATAGCGGTAACCCCTGTAATTGTTGGTTGACATCGTATAATTGGGTTTTAAGGGGTATCTCATTAGAAACTTTAAAATTTTGACGAGGTAATTCTAGTAAACCTCTTTGGTTCTGATGGGTTTTTGTTAGCCCCTGTAATTGGTTGACGGTTTCTTTCAATAAAGATAATTGCATCTTCTGCAGTTCAAGCATTTGTGACTGCTGAGCAATTAGTTGTTCCAAATATTTTTTTTGGGTCATAATATCATCCCCTTAATAGCGAAGCCTTATAGCTAAACGTACATTCACAAAAGCCTGATCCAAAAAGGCAACGATCTTGCATTTGTCTTCAGTTCTTAAGAGGTCTGACCCTGGAAGAAGATGTTTAGTGTCACGGCACTACCTGCGCTAACTGCTGCGTAGGAAATCCGGGCATACTTCAGGAAGGTAGTTGCAACAAAGGTTTTTACAGTATTTTGGTTAATGGTAACGTTGCTAATTTCATCTATCCAGTTAACGGCATCGGGGCTAATCTGAAGTTTAACCAGAGCCTGGGCATCGGCAACTGTAGAGGCGTTTACCACCCCAAAGGTCCAGGCGGCAATACCCAGAACGTTGTAGGTTTCGTCTGGTGAACTGGTTGTATTGGTTTTATTTGCTATTGTTGCTGATACATCGGTGGTAGCCAGTGTGGTAGACAGTGTGCCTGTAACAGCTAACCCGGTTGAAGTAATTAATATACCGTTGGTAGGTGGAGTAATAGCTAACCCGTCTGCAGAGGCAGTAACGGTAAGACCGTTAGTGGGTGCAGTAATGGCCAGACCAGTAGAGGTAATTGTTAAGCCGTTAGTAGGCGGTGTAATGGCTAAACCACCGGAGGGTGGAGTAATAGCTAACCCGTCTGCAGAGGCAGTAACGGTAAGACCGTTAGTGGGTGCAGTAATGGCCAGACCAGTAGAGGTAATTGTTAAGCCGTTAGTAGGCGGTGTAATGGCTAAACCACCGGAGGGTGGAGTAATAGCTAACCCGTCTGCAGAGGCAGTAACGGTAAGACCGTTAGTGGGTGCAGTAATGGCCAGACCAGTAGAGGTAATTGTTAAGCCGTTAGTAGGCGGTGTAATGGCTAGACCACCGGAGGGTGGAGTAATAGCTAACCCGTCTGCAGAGGCAGTAACGGTAAGACCGTTAGTGGGTGCAGTAATGGCCAGACCAGTAGAGGTAATTGTTAAGCCGTTAGTAGGCGGTGTAATGGCTAGACCACCGGAGGGTGGAGTAATAGCTAACCCGGTTGAGGTGATGCCAAGGTTACCCGAGGTATCTGTATTAACAGAAACATCCTTATTACCATAGATTTTTATCCTGGCGTAATCCGGGTTATCTTGAAAAATTTTAAAGTTAGGCATTATAAATTTCCTCCTTTGTAAATTTATGCTTTGCTTTAGGTTATTTTGTAAAAGTGTGGAAAGTTACAATTCTCATGCATATTTTAAAAAAAAAATTACTACAAGGAGTTATAACTATGGGTAACCGGATTAGTTTGTGTATGATCGTTAAAAATGAGGAAGGTAACATACGTCGGTGTCTGGCAAGTGTTACCGGTGTTGTTAACGAAATAATTGTAGTAGACACGGGGTCCACTGATAATACCTGTAAAATAGCCCGTGAAATGGGAGCAAGAATTTACTCCTTTGAGTGGAATAATAACTTCAGTGATGCCCGCAACTTTTCTTTAGCCAAGGCTACAGGTGATTGGATTTTATTTTTAGATGCTGATGAGGAACTTGCTGGGGAGAGTAGAGAGGTACTGGTCAAGTATGTGGCTGATGAGCAGGTGGAGGGTTACTTTATTAAAATTATTAACTATCTAGGCAAAGAGGGCTGGACGGAAACCTGCCCGGATCTGGTCTTTCGGCTTTTTAAAAACAGGTCACAATACAGGTTTCGTGGGGCCATACATGAGCAAATAGCTGATGTTATCCTGGAAAAAAACAAACAGGCTACCTATCGTATAGCAGAAGATATTATTATCATTCACTACGGATATTTAGACAGTCAAATAGACCAGAAGGATAAAAAAAACAGGAATCTTCATATCATTCAAAAGGAAATGGTAGAGAACCCGGGAAATTACCTGTTGAAATACCACTACGGAGTGGAACTGTACCGGGCTGAAAGATACGGGGAAGCAGCGGAGGTATTGATTCAGGCAGCTAACAATACAGATAGCAGTACCATCTATTTCCCCAAGTTATTAAGGTATATTGTTCTTGCTTACCATTCCGGCGGTCAGCCGGCAAAAGCCCTAGATGTAATCAGGCAGGGGCTGCAGCTTTTCCCCAACTATGCAGACTTGCATTATTACGGTGGACTTAGTTTACTGCAGTTAAAACACTACCATAAAGCTGTAGAGCTTTTCTTACAAGCGGTTGCCTTACCGGAACAGCCGCCTCAATATGCTTCCTTTGCCGGGGTAAGGGGTTTTAGGTCCTTGTATCACCTGGGTGAAATAGCAGAAGTTTTTTTAAACTACGAAGAAGCGCTACGCTATTACCTGGAAAGCTTACGTGACAATCCCGGCTTTCAACCTGCCCTGGAAAGGATTATTAAAATCCTAAAACCTAGGGAAAACCCTGAATACACCAGGGAATGTTTGGAAAAAGTCCTTGACTTTAGCAGTCCCCAGGCCACTCTTATCCTGTCAAATATATTTTTTCAACAAGGGGCCTATAAGTTAACTTTAGAATTTTTGGAAAGATTAATCAGAATGGGTAACTCATCTGCAGAAATACTTTTTAGAAAGTCCTTTTGTTTAATACAGGAAAGAAGGTTTCTGGAAGCTCTCAGGATATTGAATGAATATACTGCGGACAGCTATATTTATCCCCTGGCAAAATTTAACCAAATATTATGTTTTTGGGTTCAGGGCAAAAAGCGAAAGGTTCGATCCCTTGTTCAGGAAATTCGCACCCTAGAACCTGCGGAGGACACGGAGAGTATTTTAAGACTTTTATTAAGGTCTCAGGAAAAGAGAAAATATGTTCACAGAATATTCCTGGGTAAAGATGCTGTTACACTTTTACTGGATATAGTCGGGAGATTGCTTTATCTTAGCGAACTGACCAGGGTAGAAGAACTCTTTAGCAGGGTAGACCCTAAATGCTTGGGTGATCGGATGTTGGACATTATAAGACTTTACCACGAGCATGGTTACTATGAAAAAACAGTAGAACTTTTACAAGAATATATAGAAGCAAACCAGAACGGTGAGGCTCATTTTTTACTGGCGGAAACCCACCGGGAGTTAGGGGATTTTATAGAGGCTGACCACCATTACCGTTACGCCATCGAGCTTGACCCGTCCCAGCCACGCTACTATATTAGCCAAAGTAAGCTTTACGAGGATCGGTCTGAGAAGATCAAAGGGGAGGTTCCTCTTGAATGAAAAATACCATTACCCTGGTTATGATTGTAAAGAATGAATCGGAAAACCTTGGTACCTGCCTTGATAGTGTCAGAGACCAGGTGGATGAGATTGTTATAGTGGATACCGGTTCTACGGATAATACCCTGGAGGTAGCCGCTAAATATACGGATAAAGTATATTTTTATCTTTGGGACGAAGATTTTAGTGCGGCCCGGAACTATGCTATTGCCAGGGCAGGTGGGGATTGGATTCTGTTCCTTGATGCTGACGAAAGCTTGGTTTGTGAACCGGGACAACTGAAAGAACTGGTTTCACGGGACAATAAAATAGATGCCTATATGTTGCCACTAGACTACCCCATTGCTAAATCCACTGACGAATACAACCGCTTTCTTGTACTTCGTTTGTTTAGAAATAACAAAGGTTACCACTTTAAGGGTAAAATTCACGAGCAGGTAGTTGTTCATAATCACGAGGTTGTGGGGCTGGCGGATAATATATTTATTAAACATAGCATGATTTCTCCGAAGGAGCGTAATCGTAAGAGAGGCCGGAACTTAACGGCACTGAAAAAAGCAATTTCTGAAGAGCCGGATAACTATTTTTTACAATATTATATTGGTGTAGAATGGCTGGGATTGGGTAAGCCCGCAAGGGCCCTTCCATTTTTGCAAAGTGCTTACCAAAACCTTACTGATAACCATTTACTTTTTCGTGCCCCGTCCTTACGCTATTTGTTAATTTGTCTTAATGCCTTGGGAAATTATGACCAAACCATCTGTCTAAGTCAGGAGACGGCTTTCAAATATCCTGATTATACGGATATTTATTATCTTGGCGGCATAGCCTTTGAAGAAAAAGCAGAGTATAAGCTGGCTATTAAATGGCTTGAGCAGGCCGTTAAATGCGGCGTTCCGCCGGTTATCTACAGCCACATGAACGGCACCGGGGGTTTTTTAGCCCATTACCACCTGGGATTTTGTTATGAGAAACTTGGTCAGGTTGACGTGGCACAGGAATGTTACGAACGGGCCTTAGAGGTAAATGACAGCTATATTTACCCGGTATGCAATTTATTTTTGTTAATGTTAGGCAGGTTCGGTCCCGGTTACACCCTTAACTATTTCAAAAAGAAAGGTTATTTAAAAAAATCGGATCTCGCTTTGACCGTAGCTGACTTGTTTTTTAACTCGGGATATCCCGGCTTAGCCAAAGGGTGTCTGGAATTGTTAGAGGAAATTTCACATAAAACAGAAGAAGTTGTTTTTCAACTAGGGAGGTACAACATCTATTCTGGCAGATTTCAAATGGGGCTGAACTATATGGTTCAAATCCCTGAAGCCAGTGATTTATTCACCACAGCACAAACCCACAGGGCAGTGGCCTTGCTGTTAGCGGGGCGATTTAAAGAAGGTAGGAACCTGGGTCTTGAAATGTGGAAAAACAAAATGTCCAAGGATACTGCAAGGGCGGTATTAACTTTAAGCAACTTTATGCAAGGAGAAGAGATTTTAAGGTATCCTGCCAAGGTTAATGATTTGGAATTAATGAAAAGTTCAATAACCCTACTGGATATGTGCTATCACTATCTACCGGATAGAGATGGTCAAAGATGTCCTTATCTTAATCAAGTGATTAGTATTTTGGAAAAGATGATAACAGGTTCTTCGCCGGACGGTTACCTTACCTTGGAGCAATATTACAAAAACAAATCTAATAATTTAAAGGAATTTTTTAACTATAAATTTGGAACCGGTGGTTTTATGGCATGAAAGAAATAAAGGTAAGCCTGTGTCTGATTACTAAAAATGAGCAGCACTGTCTATTAAATTGTATTAACAGTGCTAAATACCTTGTAGATGAAATAGTCGTGGTAGATACCGGGTCTTTAGACAATACCATTCACCTGGCTCGGGCGGCGGGTGCCAGGGTTTTAAACTTTACATGGACAGGTGATTTTTCCCAGGCTAGAAATTTTTGTTTGGCACAGGCCACCGGCCAGTGGGTTCTTGTGCTTGACGCAGATGAAGTCCTAGTGCCTATGGGGTTGGAAGAATTCTATGATCTGCTTGGCAATGAGACTGTGGAAGGTTATTTTTTGCATATTAATAATTATCATGGCGACGGTAAAGAAATGGCCCAAGATAAGGTTGTTAGATTATTTAGAAACAAGACTGAATATCGTTTTACAGGCGCCATACATGAACAGGTGGCACCCTCAATCCTAAAAGCCAATGATGGTAGTGGTCTGGCTGTGGCACCTCTGGTTATTAACCACTATGGTTATCTGGATGAAGAAGTCATAAAAAAGGATAAGTTTTTACGCAACACATTAATTATAACCAAGGAGTTGGCAAACAAACCAAATGACCCGTTTCTTTTATATTCTTTAGCCCTTGAACATTACCAAAGGAAAAACATCCTTGAGGGGGTTCAATGTCTAAAAAAGGCACTAACACAATTGAGGGGATCAGAGGGTTATTTCGAGGATGTTATTTTAAACACTGCCATAGGCCTATTGCAATTGGGACGCTTGGAAGAATTGATGGATTTTATCAATAAGTCACTGCTAATGCTGCCGGAACAAAAGGACTTGATATTAATGAGGAGGTTAGCAAACCAGGGCTTAAAAAGATACCTTAAGGCTGCCGATACTCTAGAGAAATCAATTGATTCCAGAGGAAAGGAGAGCTTTATGAAAACAAGGGTAATGGTTGCAAGCCCCGTCAAACAAAAGGAAGTTATATTAAAGCAATTCCTTGAATCATTAAACAAACTAGAAAAATCAGAGTTGGAACTTGATTTTGTCTTTATTAATGACAATAATGAGCATAATCTTCTTGAAAAATTTAGCCGAGGTAAAAAAAACGTTCGTATTATTAAAGCCACATCTAATGATAGCTATATTTGTGATGAGGAAACCCATCGTTGGTCTGAAGAACTAATTTGGAAGGTAGCTGCCTATAAAAATAGTTTTATTAAAATGGCCCTTGAAGAGGGATATGACTATCTATTTCTTGTTGATTCAGATTTATATCTTCATCCCAAAACAATAAAGCATTTAATCTCTCTAAAAAAAGACATTGTTTCCGAGGTATTTTGGACCAGGTGGGGGCCTGAGTTTAAAATACTTCCCCAGGTTTGGGGTTCAGATCAATACGAGCTATATCATGTTTCCAGGGGGCAGGCATTAAGTGAAGAGGAAAAAATTCAAAGAATTGAAGAATTCATTGAAAAGTTATCAAAACCGGGAACCTATAAAGTTGGCGGATTAGGTGCCTGTACCTTAATCAGTCAAAAGGCTTTAGCAAAGGGAGTATCCTTTAGTGAGATATATAACCTCAGTTTTTGGGGCGAAGACAGGCATTTTTGTATCAGGGCAGTGGCATTGGGGTTTGAGCTTTATGCAGATACTTACTTCCCGCCCTTTCATATTTACAGGGAGTCAGAATTAAGTGAGCTTAAAGAATATAAAAAGAAGCTTAACCCCGTGCGAGGTAAGGTCGGTAAAAAAGATAGTACTAAAAAACCTAAAAAGAGAAGGGGAAAGGGGAATAAAATTACACTGGCTATGCTGGTGAGAAATGAGGCCGGGAGGTATTTGGAGAAGGTTTTAGAACAGGCCAAACAGTATGCTGACAACGTGGTAATTTTGGATGATGCCAGTGAGGATGATACTGTAGATATATGTAAAAGAGTATTAGAGGGTATTCCGTTGACTATAGTTTCCAACAAGTCAGCCAGTTTTAACAATGAAATAGTTTTGAGAAAAAAGCTCTGGCAAATGACCGTAGACACCAACCCGGACTGGATTATAATACTGGATGCCGATGAACTATTTGAAAACAACGATCTGAAAACGCTAAGAATATCGGCAGAACGTGAGGATATTTATTCTTATTCCTTTCGGTTGTATGATATGTGGAGTGAAACCCACTATCGGGAAGATGAATACTGGTGTAGCCATAAATGGTACCGTCCCTTTATGATCAGGTATGTTCCGAATTTTAATTACCGCTGGAAAGAGACTCCCCAGCATTGCGGGAGACTTCCGGTAAACATTTTGGATTTAAAGGGAGAGAAGCACCCGCTTAGAATAAAGCACCTAGGTTGGATGAAACCGGAAGATAGACTTAAGAAATATTACCGTTATAAGCAGTTAGACCCCCAAAGTATTTACGGCATAGCGAAGCAATACGAATCTATCCTTGACCCTTGTCCCAATTTGGTCCGGTGGGTGGAGGATTAACCAACTTAATTATATGTAATGTTGTTATTGTTTAATCTTTTTCACATATAATGTTTTTTCAACATATTCTATAGAAAAATCATGAGGTGTAGTCTTTATGACTATATTTAATATTCCTGTTGCAAAGGATACCTTCGTTATCAGTGACAAAAAGTATCAGGAAGCTCAGTGTAATTCACCTTTTCTTCCGGTTGGAAAAACAGGTTTGGGTTATATGTTTTTGACTAATTATTTATCCTATATTTGTTTTGACCTGTCTTCTATTCCCTGCCATGAAAGGGTTATCAATGCAAACCTTAAAATGTTTTTTTACACCCCTCCCTTTGAGGGTCAACCGCCTGAATTTATAGGCCTTCAGGCTTTGGCGGAACCCTTTTGGGATTGTTTTACCAAATATACAAACCGTCCGGCCACAATACCAAAAATGCAAAAAAAAATCCCCATATTTAATAAATATACTTCAATTTCTGTAGATGTAACCAAATTAGCAATAGCCTGGCATTCCGGAAGGCTGGACAATAACGGGTTAGCATTGCTTCCCTTGAATTTTACCACCAGCGGTTTGCTGATTTTTTGCAGTTCAAACAGCCCGGAATGTTCAAAACACCCGTTGTTAATAGTTGATACGAAATCAACTAAAAAGAAACGTACAGTTGATAAAGAAGAAAGTCACGTTGTTAAAGAAGCAGAAGGTTTCAGTAGTACGCAAGAGGTATGGAATTATTCAGATTACAGCTTTATAGCACAGAATATTGGGTATTGTATAATACTGGTTAAATTGCAATGCGGTCCGGATAGTGAAAATTTTATAGACGAAGAACCAGAAATTGAATTATTACCCGGCCAAACACATGTTTTTATTAATAATTTTTTTACACGCTATGCCAGACTTAAATTTCGCCTGTATCCGGGTGATTGCGAGGAGGGCAATATTAAAATTTGGCTGCAGGGCAGGTTTTGAGTTAAATATAAGTATTGAATATAAAAGAGGTCATTTTTAGCTAAGACCTCTTTTATATTTTGTTCTATCCCATAATTGGTAATAAAACAAGGTGACACTAAAGGATGATGCACAATACTATTAAACATGGAGGTGAGCTGTCTTGGGGGATGTTAGAATTTACACGGAAGTTTTAAACACAATTAACAAAAGTAAGGTAAAAAGGATTATCTGTCCTAATCCAAATTTCCCCCCAAAGGCAGTGGGGGAGAAATCTTATGTATTGCTAAAAAATGTAAATTTAGATTTCACTGGTCCAGAACCCAAGGTTATCTTCGATTATTACGTATCTTTGGAATACCAGTTTGAATTTGGATATGATTATTGCATTGGTCGGGGTAATGATTTCATTACATTACCCGAAGGTTTTCACTTGTGTAGTTATCCTGTGGACCCAGTGTTAACCTATTCTGCTGCCTGTGAGGAATTTGAACTGGTTGATGGAGTTATAAAGGCCATCATCAGAATGGACCTTAGTGTTGTTCTTTGTCAATACCAAACTATCAATGTAAAGCCATCCATATGAGGGGCAGGCTTGTTTTTTTGCGCAATGCTGTGAATCAATTTCTGAAGAGCTAGTTGCGGTAAATCTGAACAGCTGGTTCTGTGGGGTATGGGCTGCGAATTGCGCAGCCCTTCTAGCCGGAGGCTAACGACGTTTACTACGGTGTTACACTAATCGACTTTTGCTGCTCTTTCCAGAGCATCGTAATGCTGCTGAACATAGCTTTGAGATACACCGCTACCGTGGGGTTTGCTATTTAGCAGATACATATCATAATGCCCGGTAACATTATTATCCTTTATATTTTCAATGGTTGTATGGGGCATGCCAGAGAGGGAGGCGGCAATATCTCTTCCATCTATATGAATACAAACAGGTCTGGGGGTCCAAGTCCAAGCAGTAAAGAGGCTTAACATTGTTTCAGTGTCTTCTTTTGTTAAGGGTTCCACATCACAGTGGTTGCTTCCCCCCAGCACTTGAAGTTTGATGATTTTTCCTGTTGCCGTATCGGTTACGGTAAAGACTTTATTGGGTTTCAGAATATTAATTCCCTCAGTGAACCAATCAACTAATTGGCCATAACGTACAGAGGAGTTCTCATCTATGGAATCAGAACGATGCACATCCCCGCCTCGGGAAACACTACCCTTTAAAACCAAGGTTTGCCCGGCATAGATTAAATCACCCTTCAGGTTATTAAGCCCGCGTAAATCTTCAAGACTAATTCCGTTCTTTTGCGCTATGGCACCCAGGGTATCCCCTGGTTTCACAGTATACAGCGTATTGTTGGGACGATAAGAGGCCACAGTATTTGGCTGTTTTTCCTGACTCTCTAATGAGGTATTCGTAGGAAGCCAACCAGTTTGGTTAGTTTTTGTGGTCTGAGGCATGGGCTGTTGTTTAGCGGTTGATGCCTGCTTTGTCTCAGGGGTTCCATCAATACGAAGAACTTGTCCCACAGAAAGAAGGTCATTGCTCAAACCATTGATCGCCTTTAATTTATCAATGCTGATATTATTTTTTTGAGATATTTTCCAAAGGGAATCACCATCTTTTACGGTATAATCAGCCGCTAGGACTGGGTTGGCACTTAACAAAAGTGAAATTAGTAATCCTGGTAAAATAAGTTTACTTTTTGACATTTAGCTACCCCTTTGTGTAAATTTTAGTTGTTGAGGCATCTGTTTCTACATAACAATCCATAAATATCCATTGCTACCATTTTAACCATAAAAACTTGTTTCTTCAATAAGAAGAAAGTCTGATTTTGTATTAATCTTTTTATAAAGGATAATTTATTCCAAAACAGGATTTTAAGTCCTATGTTAGAATTATGTATAACAGGTTCGTGAAAGGTTGAAAGACACTACTGGCAGTTATAAAGGGATATATTGCTAGTTCAGTGGATAATCCAAGAAAACTATAAAATGTAGGTGAGCCTAATGAGTAAAAGTAAAATTCGAAAAAACCTAACAGATGAGGAAATGTTTATCGGTTACAAGGAAGAGGTTACCTTTGAAAACACTTGGGATAATACCGTTGTTCATAAACCCAAGATCAAACCGCTGAAAAAAGATGCAGAAAAAGAAGGATTTAGTTCCTTCTTCACGCCTGAACTTCAGGAACAGGTAGGCAAAGCTTTGGTGGAACTTAAGGTGGCACTTTATAAACAGGGAATTATCGATTATCGGCTTGAAGTGAGTCGGGAAGGCAATTCAGTGGTTCTGACGGCTGTTAATGCTGTGGGGAAAAAGAAAAGTCCTGATAAGAGTAAGACAAAAGGGAAATAAGAATGACTGCTGGCTCTGGCTGGCAGTCATTCTTACTTCCAAAAGGGACTTTTTAACACCAGCTAAAAAATTAAGGGTAAAGGGTTTTATCTAGCCAGGCTCGAATTTGAAACAAGAAATATTTTTGAAGGGGGAAGCTGTTGTGAGCCTTCGCTTTATTGTTGGAAGAGCGGGAAGCGGGAAAAGCCACAGTTGTTTAGAAGAAGTGCGACAGAGACTCCGACAAAATCAGGGAGAATCGTCCATAATTCTGTTGGTCCCAGAACAGGCCACATTTCAATATGAATATATGCTGGCAACCACGCCAGAGCTAAAGGGAATGATTTGGGCTCAGGTATTGAGCTTTCGTCGTCTGGCCTTTCGAGTACTGCAAGAAATGGGCGGTGCAGCCAGAGCCCACATTGACGATTTGGGTAAAAAGATGGTACTCAGACGGATTCTCGAGCAGCGTAAGTCAGAGTTAAAAGTATTTCACCGTGCGGCTAAGCAACCGGGATTTGCCGATAGCCTAGCCAGTGCACTTTCGGAATTAAAGCTCTACCGTATCGAGCCTCAGGAGTTACAAAAGGGAATACAGCATATGCAAGAGGCACCGGGCAGCGCCATTCGGGATAAGTTAGCCGATCTGAGTCTGCTATACAATGACCTGGAAGAATTTTTGTCAGGACGTTTTACCGACCCGGATGATTATTTGAATTTATTGGCCCAACGTCTCCCTGGTTCCCGCACTGTTCAGGGTGCAGAAATTTTTATCGATGGTTTCACTGGCTTTACACCCCAGGAATACGGTGTTATTGAGCAAATGCTGGGTACCGCAGACAGGGTACATGTGGCTCTGTGTTTTGACCCAATGTACTTACAAGAGCCATGTGATGAATTAGAGTTCTTCTACCCCACAGTAGAGACTTACCACACCCTGCTGGATATGGCAGGTGCTCTAAGAATTTCCCTTGAACCGCCAATAATTTGTGGGAAAGAAACTCCTGTTCGTTTTCAAAAAGACTCTGCCATAGCACATTTGGAGAAATACTACTTCCGTCACCCGTTGCAAGCCAGTGATGCTGCCCAGGGAGTTAGTCTGGTGGCTTGTGCCAACAGGCGGGCGGAGGTAGAAGCAGCAGCAAGGGAAATTATACGCCTTTGCCGTGAAGAAGAGCTAAGCTGGCGGGATATTGTTGTTGTACTAAGGGATTTGACTAACTACAGTGATCTAATTAATACAATTTTTAACGATCATGGCATACCGGTCTTTATTGATGAGAAGAGAAATGTTCTCCACCACCCTCTGGTTGAATTAATACGTAGTGCTCTAGAGGTAATCACCCAGCATTGGGCCTATGATCCGGTCTTTCGATATTTAAAAACCGATTTGATACCAGTGCAGCGTGACGACGTAGATAGGTTGGAAAACTATGTATTAGCACATGGCATTCGAGGTAACCGTTGGAACGATAACAGGGATTGGACTTACCGCAGACAATATACCTTGGGTGAAGATTGTGACATTGATGACAATGAGGCAGAGCAATTGGCCCAGCTTAATGTTGTTCGCTATGCGGCCATTGAGCATATAAATAATTTTTCAAAAAAGGTTGCCAACTGCGGTAATGTACGGCAGATAACCACTGCCCTTTTTGAACTTTTGGAATCTTTATCTGTGGCAGAACGGATGGAAGCATGGGCTAAGGAAGCTGAGGTAGCCGGTCGACTTATTGAAGCCAAAGAACATGCCCAAATTTGGGATAATGTAATCCTATTATTGGATGAAATTGTTGAGGCAATGGGAGAGCAAGAACTAAACCTGGAAGAATACCTTCAGGTATTGGAGGCAGGACTGGAGAGTTTAAAATTGGGTCTAATTCCACCGGGATTAGACCAGGTGGTGGTGGGGACCCTAGAGCGTTCCCGTAATCCCAATGTAAAGGCTGCCTTGGTGCTAGGTATCAGTGATGGAGTTTTGCCAGCGCGGCCTGTTGAAGAGGGACTATTCAGTGACTATGAGCGGGAAGCACTGAGGGAAATAGGCTTAAATTTGGCTCCGGGTGCTAGAAGAAAACTTTTTGATGAGCAGTATTTAATATATACAGCCTTGACCAGAGCCAGTAGTCGGTTATGGCTGAGTTATCCCCAGGCTGACGATGAGGGAAAGGCATTGATGCCATCCCCGGTAATTCAGCGGGTAAAGGAATTGCTTCCCCTTATTCAGGAAGAAATTTTACCGGTAGAACCGCCTTGCCTGGGGGGAGATCTAGCTTTTATAGCCAATCCTAGCAGGAGCTTATCTTACCTGGCGGCCATGCTGAGGGAAACAGTGGCGGGACGATTGGTGGACCCTGTTTGGCAGGATGTTTATTCCTGGTTTGTGCAACAACCACAATACCAAGAGTCTTGCCGCAGGGTTTTAGCGGGTCTTTATCATGTAAACCAGGAAACATCTCTGCCGCCTAGTATGGGGCGCAGGTTGTACGGCAGTAGATTAAGGGCCAGTGTATCTAGGCTGGAACGGTTTACTACCTGTCCCTTCTCTCATTTTCTTTCCCATGGCTTGAAACTAAAGGAACGTTCCCAATTTAAATTAGCGGCACCGGATTTAGGACAGTTTTTCCATGCAGCCCTCAAGCTCTTTGCCGAACGAATTAAAGCACTTTCTTTAGACTGGGGTCAACTATCACGTGGGCAAATTATAACTATCACCGGGGAAATCGTGGAAGAGTTGGCTCCTCAACTGCAAAATGAAATTCTTCTCAGCACTGCCCGCCATCGCTATTTAATTAAGAAACTGAGAAGAACCCTGGAAAGAGCTGTGGTTACCCTGGCAGAGCACGCCAGAAGAGGTTCCTTCCGGCCGGTGGCGGTGGAGATTGGCTTTGGCGATAATGCTGAACTACCAGCTGTTCAATTGGATTTGGCAGATCACTGTCAGATGGAAATGGCGGGTCGCATTGATAGGATAGACAGTGCCTGTGAGGGTGGCCAGCACTACTATTCTCTTATAGACTACAAGTCCGGTCAGCCAGATATTAAGTTGGCTGATATTGTGCATGGTTTAAAGCTGCAGCTACTTACTTACTTGGATGTAGCACTACGGTATTCCAAGCAGTTGACACAGCAGGAGGCCTTACCCGCTGCCATGTTGTACTTTAGTGTACGGGATCCTTTTGTTGCCAGTACAGGTCCCATGACAGAGGAAGAAGCTGAAAAGAATCTACTCAAACAATTAAAGATGAAAGGTTTGCTGTTGGCCGATCCACTGGTGATTAGCAAGATGGATAAAGAACTGAGCGGACAATCCGACCTATTACCGGTGGGATTGAAGAAAAACGGAGATTTTTACTCCAATTCCAGGGTTATCACAGAAGAGCAGTTTAAGTTATTGCGAAATTACCTGGAATTTAAATTAAAGTCCATCGGTCAGCAAATGGTGAGCGGTGATATTGCCATCAGCCCCTATCAGAGGGGAAAAGAAAAAGCTTGCCGTTATTGTATCTTTAAATCAGTATGTCAGTTTGACCCTTTGCTGGAGGATAATTTGTTCCGATTGCTGGCCGACCAAGAGGAGCAGGTACTTTGGTCGCTGATTAAAGAAAGTCTGGGTGATAAGCATGAGTGATAAAAAATGGACAGCTGAACAATTGGCCGCCATCACCACCCGCGATACAAACTTACTGGTGGCAGCTGCCGCAGGGGCTGGTAAAACCGCCGTACTGGTAGAACGTATCATTGGGCTCATTACAGATCCGCACAGGCCGGTGGATGTGGATCAGCTTTTGATTGTTACCTTTACCAATGCTGCAGCGGCAGAAATGCGTGAGCGGATTGGACAGGCTCTCAGCAAGGCTTTACAAGAAAACCCCCACTCTAAACGGTTGGCCAGGCAATTAACCATGTTAAACCGGGCCTCTATTACCACCCTGCACTCCTTTTGTCTTGACTTATTGAGGCGTTATTTTTACCAGTTAGATCTGGACCCGGGTTTTCGGGTAGCTGACGAAGTGGAAGCGGAATTACTCCGTTTGGATGTGTTGGAGGAACTTTTTGAGAGACGCTATAACCAGGACAATGTGGAAGTCTTTGCCCGTTTGGTAGATAGCTATGGTGGACAGAGGGATGATAGCAGGCTACAGGATCTAGTCTTGGAACTGTATCGTTTTTCTGGCAGTCACCCCCTGCCGGTTCAATGGTTAACAAGCTTGGCAGAAAACTATGTTATCCCAGAAGGTAAAACTTTAGATGACCAGACCTGGATTGTTCAGATTAAGAAAACTATCTTCCAGGAGGTAGAGGGTGTTTTAGGACTGCTTAAACAAGCCCAGTGGTTGGCTAAGCAGCCCGGAGGGCCAGAGCCCTACAGTAAAACCTTAACGGAAGATATCATTAATATTAAACCACTAACTAATAATGATTGGGATGCCAGTTGGGAAAAATTATATCGTAGCATTACTGCAATTAAGTGGAGTAAATTAAGTCCCTGTCGGGGTGAAATTGATGATCAGCTGAAGAATAAGGCCCAAAACCTAAGAAATAAAGCCAAGGAAAAGTTCAACGACATAATCAATACTTATTTCAGTGCAGAACCAACTGTTATCTTAGAGGATTTACGTTCACTACAACCCTTGATAGCAGACTTGGCCAAATTGACCATTGAGTTTATGGAGCTTTACCAGAAGAAGAAGCAAGCTAAGGGTTTAGTGGACTTTGGCGATTTGGAGCATTACTGTTTGACCATCCTGTTGGATAAAGAGAATGATGCAGCAGAGTTTAGGCCCTCAGCTGTGGCTATTGAATTGCAACAACAGTATGCAGAAGTATTGGTGGATGAGTACCAGGATATCAACGCTGTTCAGGAAACCATATTAAGACTCGTCTCGAAAAAGAATAACCGTTTTATGGTGGGAGATGTAAAACAAAGCATTTACCGCTTCCGACTGGCAGAACCTAAATTGTTTCTTAGCAAATCAGAGCTTTATGCCAATACGGATAATTGCCAGGGTACCCGCATTGGCCTTAGTAAGAACTTCCGCAGCCGTCTGGAAGTTGTCAACGCGGTCAATTTTATCTTTCGGCAAATCATGACTAAGAAAGCTGGAGAAATTACCTATGATGAACTGGAAGAACTGCATTGCGGTGCTGACTACCCCCAGGCTGAAGATGTCAAGACAGCCACTGGACCTGTAGAAGTTTACTTAATTGACCGTAAAGATGCCCAGCTAGAGGAGCAAAATACCGACTCAGCGGAGGAAAAACTAACGGACGGTGAGGAACAGGAAGATCTAGATAGCGATCAGGCCGAAGCAAGGCTGATTGGTCGACGCATACAAGCGATGGTTAAGGGAACAGATAAGGCAATGGGACCAGAGTTTAAGGTATGGGATAAAGAAATAGGAAAATATCGGCCGGTCAGCTATCGTGATATTGTTATTCTGCTACGGGCCACCACTGGACGAGCCAACACCTTCCTAGAAGAACTTCGGACCATGGGAGTACCAACTTATGCAGAAGTAGGCACAGGTTACTTTGAAGCTGTAGAGGTAGAGACCTTTTTGTCTTTGCTAAAAATTATTGATAATCCTAGACAAGATGTTCCCCTGGCGGGTGTGCTAAGATCCCCTGTGGTGGGACTTAAAGCAAGTGATTTGGCAGAGATACGCCTCTGCAGTAAGGAAGGCGATTTTTATGATGCGGTTCGGATTGCGGCAGCAGCAGACTTAGGTGATGTAGCAGTTACTTTGACAAAATTTCTTCGTCAGTTGGAAAACTGGCGTTCCCGGGCCCGGAGAGATACCCTGGCTGATTTGATTTGGCTTTTATATCGTGAAACGGGCTATTATGATTATGTTGGGGGCATGGTAGGTGGCACCCAGCGTCAAGCAAATTTACGTGTACTTTATCACCGGGCAAAACAATTTGAGGCTACTTCTTTTCGGGGCTTGTTCCGGTTCCTGCGCTTTGTGGAAAGGCTAAAGGATTCCGGCAGTGATTTGGGTGCAGCAAGGTCTTTGAGTGAAAATGAAGATGTGGTCCGGATCATGAGTATTCATAAAAGTAAAGGCTTAGAATTTCCCGTTCTATTTGTAGCGGGTCTCGGCAAACGGTTTAACATGATGGACCTCAATAAAGATATGCTGATGCATAAAGAATTGGGTTTGGGGCCTCAGATTATCCACCTTGGCAGTAGGGTTTCCTACCCCAGTTTGCCTAAATTACTGATTAAGCAGCAAATCCGTAAAGAATCCGTGGCCGAGGAAATGCGGGTACTGTATGTTGCCCTAACCCGGGCCAGGGAAAAATTAATCCTAGTGGGAGCCGTCAGGGATTTAGAAAAGTCTCTAGAAAAATGGTGCACTTCAACTTATCAGGCGGGCTGGACTCTGCCCGATGCTGAACTAATGGCTGCCAAATGTTATTTGGATTGGCTTTGCCCTGCCATTGCACGCCATCATAACGGTCATGAACTACGGAGCCTGGCTAAGACAGAGGGGCAACCCTTCTCCGAAGTGGCTACCGACCCTTCTGCCTGGCAGTTAGTATTCCAGGCTTTGAAAGATATAAAAAACCAGACTCAGGAAAATAAGGAGCAAAGTCAAGGGCTGTTGGTTAAAATTAAAGACATGGAACCCTTCGAGGATGCGGGACTAATAAAGGAAGTTGAGCGCAGATTAAGCTGGCAATACCCCCGGGCTGAAGTTACCACACGGCCAGCCAAAGCGGCAGTGACAGAAGTTAAGCACAAGTTTGATGAATTGGCCCGGCAGGAAGCAGGGGTTATGTCCTATCGCCCTAAGATTAGCGGACGGCCAAGATTCCTGCAGCAGGATAAGGGACTCACCCCGGCGGAACGAGGTTCTGCTATTCACTTGGTTATGCAGCATATTCCTTTAGATAAACTGCCGGATGAAGAAGGTGTTCAGGTTCTACTACAAAACCTCATCCAGAAGGAAATTCTTCTGCCGCAACAAGCAGCTGCCATTAACCCCAACCATATTACCGGTTTCTTTGCCAGTTCCATTGGCCAAAGGGTGTTACAGGCCCCTAAGGTAGAGAGGGAACTACCCTTCAGCCTGGCACTACCGGCCACAGAGGTTTATCAGGAACTACCTGAGTGTGGGGATGAGATGGTTCTGGTCCAGGGGGTTATCGATTGTCTGGTGGATGAGGGGGATGGTTTCCTATTAATTGATTATAAGTCCGATGCAGTATACCCTGGTCAAGATTCCCCGGTGGATCGGTATCGTGGTCAAATCAACCTTTATGCCAGGGCTGTGCAGGATATATTAGGAAAACCGGTAAAAGACAGAGTGATTTACCTCTTTAACAACGGACAAATTGTACACATATAAATGTTTAGCTAGAATCTTTTTAGTATCTAACCAGTCTGATTTTTATCATGAACTGATCCTAGGCTAGCTTTATTACGCCACGGGGGTCAGTTGGGGCTTTGGTGTGGGCACATTTTTTGGTTAATTTTACAATGACTTGCTTGGTTAAGAATGGCTTATTAGTGCCTATGGATAATTATAAATAGATCGGACTGCTTAAAGGAAAACTTTTCTCGAATGATCATTATTAATTTCAGCCATTACTAAGGTAGAGGTGATGATTGTGATAAAGGAAAAGGACTTTGACGATGTTGTTATCCCAAAATCGGATACCCAATCGGGCCCTGGACTAATTCGCTTGAAAGATGTACTGGCAGATGAAACAAACCCGCTGGCTACTTTTAATGAAGAAGGTTAAATTTTATCAACTATATGACAGGATTTATCCTCGTTATCTTAAATGGTTTTTTAGACTTTTCCGGTTTTACCAGTTCCTACCCCAGGGTAGGGCTGGTTTTTTTATTATAACATTCCCCCATGCTTCTCTATGATTTTTACAGCCTGTTCCAATTGATCCTGCGTTTTGGGCAGTGCAAAGGGAACTGAGTAATTATACTCCAGATCTGATAAAGTACCGCCGCTGAGATCTGGATGGATGGATTGATTAAAAATATCTGTGGGGTAGTTGGCGGTAAAATCATTGATATAAGGTAGCATAAAACCAGCTTCTTGCAATTCTCTTGTAGCCTGTTCTGCAGTATTAACCGAGGCATAGTAACTCATAAGATATTTTTCTGTGGATGTTTCGGCCATATGGACAACCCCCTGTAGAAAATTAATTATAGTATGTACTTTATCCTTTAAAAAAATGTCATTATCCTTGTAGCCAATTGCCCAATCACATCGAATACCCAAACACATAGAACCTAACTCAAAAGGGAATAACTATTAATAAAAATGCTATCTTTATTATTATTCGAGGTGGTATGCTAGGGCAGATGATTAATACAGCTAAAATGAAACAAAGGGCAGTTAACATGATAAGGCAGTTCCTGGGAATTACTCTGGGAGCTGTTACTATGGCTGTGTCTTTTAATGCATTAGTTATTCCCTATGGCTTGTTATCAGGTGGGGTAGGGGGCCTATCTTTGATGGGGGAATACCTTTTCAATTTACCTGTGTCTATAGGAATGTTTCTTTTGAACATTCCCATTTTTCTTTGGGGTCTCAAGGAACTTAACCGAAAATTTATCATTTCCAGCCTACTGGGCACCTTTATTATGATTGTTGCTCTCCCCGTAACCAAACCGTACCTTAACACGCCTAAAATAGATTTATTTTTAGCAGCTATTTATTCCGGTGTAGTAGGTGGACTGGGAGCCGGATTAGTCTTTCGGTTCGGGGCCTCCACAGGGGGGACTGATATCATTTCTATGGTTATGAAAAAAAAGAAAAATATTGGGGTGGGAACTTTCTTATTTTATACCAATATTACTGTGTTGGCTTTGTTTATCTTTTTCTTTGATCTAAAAATTGTTATGTATACAGCCATTTCTATGTGGGTTAGTGGTAAGGTTACGGATTTTGTCATTGAAGGTATTAATCGAAATAAGTCGGTTACGATTATTTCAGATAAGAGCGACGTAATTGCTAAACGAATTATTGGAGAATTGCACAGGGGTGTTACTTTGTTAGATGGTCACGGGGGATTTTCAGGCAGCTTTAAGCAGGTTATTACCTGTGTGGTAAACAATTTTGAGATTGGTAGGCTAAAAGAACTTGTGGTGACCACAGATGAACATGCATTTATGTTTGTAACTGAAACAACTGAGGTTTCAGGACAAGGGTTTCGGATTTAGAGGATAAAAAAGGAGCAGAGAAAAATTAATTACTCTGCTCCTACGTAACCATATCAGCTTACTCTGGCCAAGCTGCCTGGGGTGATTTACTAAATTTTGCATCCCAAATAACATGATACTTTAATGTATCGTCCTCGCCGATGTCACCGGTTAATTTTTTGTTAGAAATCATAATGTCAAAGGGATTGTTTACATACTCATCAGACAGTAATTTTCCGGCATCTTCTTTACTGAAAGCAATGGGCAAGCGAACACCGTTTTGCCATTTTAACAGTAGCAGATACATATCGGCTTCCGGGTCGTAAGCCCAGGTTGGGGGGGAATATTCACCACCTGCTGCTTCCAGAGGTTCAGTCCAGGCAGGATGAACTAGAACCATGGTGGTGCGAGCATATTCTTTGCCATTATCTTCATAATTCAGATCGGCCCAAGCTCCAAAATCGGGACTATAGGCAGAACCACCGTATTCGCCAATAACATCAAACTTCTCTTCTTGTGACATAATCGACTCCTCCCAAAAATCTTTTACGAATTTAGTCCTTTGGACATTATTCCCTTCTTAAAAGAATTCAATCTGTTCCGGCTTAGTTTTTACCTTTTCTTCAAGAATTTCCTTCAGATTGGGACTTCCTTCCCTGAGCCATAGCTTAAAGCCCTGGGATTGCAAAACCGTTTCTGGTTGTTTGCCGGCTGTCATACAGACAAATGTACCATCCAGTTGCCAGATGTATAAAAATACCTTATCGGCCGATGCACTGACCTGAACCTTGGCCACGCACCACTGGCTTTTATACCTCCAGTAGATGTATTGCTGGTCAATGGTTTTAATATTCATGGCAGTACCCCCAAAAAGCCAACTCAAGTTTATCTGTTCGCCATAAACAAGAAAAATCCTGTTTTTTACTTTTGAAACACTGAATTCTTGCTTTTTTCTTACACTGCAGGGTATGGTTATGGACTTGCCGAAGTAATCTAAAAAAATAAATGCTGGAGGAGTTTGAGATGACTGCAGAACAGGCTCTTAAAGAACAATGGGGAATTAATATAAATACCATATCGGACTTTTGGGTTGACCCCGAGAAATTATCAGTTATACAGGATTTGATGTTTTCTGGAATTAACGTTATGCTTACCGGAGATCCCGGTACCGGTAAAACAGAACTTACAAAACGATTGGCCCAGGCCCATAAGCTACCCTTCCACCGGGTTAATGTTGGTGCCATTCGGACTCCCAGGGATTGGTTCGGCCACTGGGAATTCATTGGCGGACAAACTGTTTTTGTTCAGTCGGAGTTTGTTAATGCTATTCAGCGTCCGGGTATGATAGCCCTGGACGAGTTTAACCGGGTTACACCGGATATTCATAACTCCATTTATACCATTCTTGATCACAACAGGGAAGTTTATATTGAAGAAACCAAGCAGTTTATTACAGTACATCCACAATGTATTTTTGTAGCCACAGAAAACCGTGGACGAAGCCATACAGGCACCTTTATGGAAGATACAGCAGTGGAAGACCGCTTTGAAACAATTAAACTGGAGTTACCACCGGTGGAAATAATGGCACAACTGTTAGAAAGGGTTTACAGGGCCAGTGAGGAACAAGCATTACTTTTAGCTAGAATAACCCATAAATTAAACAGCCTTTATCATGAAGAAAGCTTAAGCCGTCCCACTGGATTCCGTCCTGCCATAGCGGCTACGGCGTTAATTAAAAGGGGACAACCCCTTAATACGGCTCTAAAATACACTTTTGTCAACCGTTTTTCCCCAGAGGGAGGCGTGGACAGCGAGCAAACCACAGTTTTACAAGTTATACAAGCTTATTTGAAGTAATCATTCATATAAACCTCAAAAACGGAGGTGATTTAGTGGCTATTGAACAAAACATTGAACTTTGGCGTAACAAAAGTCTCTCTGATTTTTGGTTAACCGGTAAAGGGTTAGATAATAACAAAAAGAGCAATGGGCAACCCTATGCCATGTTTAGTCATAAATTATTAGGTTCCGAAGACATGGATGCCCAGGCAATGGCTATGACCGCCATGCTGGGGGCTGTCTCTCGGGTGGTGGATATTGTCCATGGCAAACAAAAGTTTTCTGTTAATTTCAGTTCCAAAGAAACAAGAACTGATTTTGCAGCGAAGCAAATTGCCCTTAGTGCGGAACCCCTATTTAACCCACCACCGGGATATTTGATGCCGGACATTGTTGATGTGCTTACAGGGATGGCTCTACATGAAGCAGCCCATGCCCAGTTTAGTAAACCCGAATACTACACAGAAATGCCTGGTAACCCCTTTATGGCGGTGATTAGAAACGTGGTAGAGGATGTCTATATTGAGCAGCTTACATCCCTTTATTACCCTGGATATGCTGGTTACTTTTGGAAATACCGCCGTTACGAATTTGATCTAAATCCTGGGAAATGGTCGCATAAACCCAGTAAAGATTTAATGGAAAATGAATTAAATCTTCGCACCTCAGATTTCTTGTTGGTTATGCGTTCAACGAGAAATTATGTTTCCCAGGTGGCAAGGGTTAATAATGTAGCAGACCTTCTAAAAAAAATTATTTATGTGGAAAAGCCTGCAAGGTTAGAGAAGTTAAATACCCGCACGGTGGCCAGAAGAATCTATAATGAGTTATTTGGTAACCTTATCCAACATGACATTGCTTATTCCCTGCCCAGTTCTCTATTGGATTACAACAATCGGGGTAAACACCAGGCTGAATCAGGGAATACCAATAATACCAATAAGACCAACATTCCCAGTGATCTGCAGAATTTAATACAAAACATGCGTCAGGAGCAACTGCAGGTTGCCAATATGAGTGAACTTATGGAAGCAGGTTTAGATCCAGATTACCCGCCACCTCCCCCGCCAATGGTTGTTTTCAGGCGCCCATTAATGGACGAGGGGGCCATAGAGAGGTATGAGCAGGCCAGAAGTGCTGTTCAGCCCTTTGTTATTCGATTGCGAAATCGGTTAAGTTGGGCCAATACGCGGCAGGTGATTAATCAGTTTCAGCTGCCCAGTGGGGAATTGGATGAAGACTCCCTCTATCAGGCCAGCTATTCCAATCGAATCTTTCGACAGACAGAAATTATCAACACCAGAACAAGGAAGCTTGATATTTGCCTATTGGTGGATACCAGTGCTTCCATGGTATATCCTGCCGGAAAAGAAATTTCCAGGGTAGAATTGGCTCGAAATTTAGCAGCTCTTTTTGTGGAAGCCTTAGAACCAGTGGATTCCATTAAAACCTGGGTTTTTGGTTTTAATCTAAAAGGAGCCGTTAATATGTATGAACTCTACTCCCCGGCTTTACCCAATAAAGCACGGATTGGGGTAACTGGTGCCGAAGGGACAACGCCTGAGGGGACAGCTGTAAAATATGCTGCTTTAAGAATGATGGCAGAAGGTCGCCCCTTTGTACAAAAGGTTTTAATTGTCATTGCGGACGGAAATCCCAATCCTGGACCAGAAACCAAATTGGTTAAAGAACAAGTTAAGCGACTAAAGGCCCTGGGTTGCAAAACCATTAGCATTTTGCTGGGAGATCGCCCGCCAGAGTACGGCTATGAAAACAGTATTCCTTGGACTGACTACAATACGGTTACCACTGGGTTTGGACGGTTACTTAAAAAACTGGTGGAAGATAATTAATATAGAACCCGTGGGAGAAAGTGTTTACCCCACGGGTTTTCTATATGTGAAATGGCTATTTGTCATAAAGAATGAATCGATGTTGCTTTTAGAATATCTTGTTAGTCTAAACAAATTTCAAATAAACTATAAATAATTATCCAAAGGAATAAAACCATTTTTACTATTTCAAGCGTAATGACAAATAAAATATGTCACATGGGATGCAAACTGCAATGATGTCGAATTACTAGTGAAAAAAACCAAAAACATAATACATTTCTAAAAAATATCTTTTAAAACACTTGAAATTAAAAAAAGCTTTTGATAGCATAACCGCAAATAGATAATGACAAAGAAGATATAAAATGACATTAATTTATTATTTTAAAAAAAGAACTTTCGGCATATTTTATCTTGAAATCTGTGGTATAGGGGGTGAAGTTTATGTTTTTCCGTAAAATTACCACTAAGAAAAATGGCAGGGAATACGTTTATGTTAAATTAATTGAAAATTACCGCCAGGCGGGTAAAGTAAAACAACGAGTAATTGCGAATTTTGGCAGTATGGAAAACCTATCTGCAGACAGGATTAACTACTTAATTGCAAGCTTGAAAAAACTTCACAATGAAGTTACCACCTCGTCCAATGATGAAATACCTTTGGAACTTTTAACAAAGGCAAATGATATTAAAGATGTAATCAAGAATTGTCAGATCAAGAGGTCGATGTTACCAATATTTGGAGAAACAATGTATGAAATAGCCGAGGCAATGCTTTTAAAGGCAATTATGGCGGGTGAAGTGAAGAAACCTGTACAAGAAGTATGTAAAGATTTAGGACTTGTAGAATCAACCAGTTTGCAATTTTATAACATCATGAAAAGACTTGGTCAGAGTGATGTCAAAGAGGCTTTGCTAAAAAATAGGATATTTTTTGAAAGTGGTAATGAAAACAATCACAAGATAACAATAATTCATATTTTTAAAAGTTATTTTGAGGGTCAGTCCTTTAATGTGGATACCACCAACAATGTTTATCTCCCGGAGAACTATAGAAAACCAATATACATTGCAATGGCTTTAAATTACCAAGGGAAACTGCTGGATTATGAATGTGCCGAAGAAATAAAGGAAGTACCTGGGCTAGTTAATTGCTTGTTCAGCAAGTTTAAAAAATACCTTAATGGAGAATTTGTTGTGTTAGATGAAGAGAATTGTATAAAAAGATCCACAGGTTTTCTAGTAGCAAAAAAAATTCTTGAGAATTCAAACCAATTGACTATTGAGGATGAAAAGGTTCTTAAGACTAACCGTTATAGCCAAATCAGTGATAACAAAATAAAAGAAATAAAAGCTAGATTAGCTAGGGTATCAGCTGGCTTAGAAACTCTAAAAGCGGATGTACTGGTGGGAAAGATCAAAAAGGAAACGATGATCAGGAAGAAGGCCGAGCAGGTAATTAAAACAAATCAATGTGAGGGTTTAGTATCTTATAACTATAGTGAGGCTAAACAGCTTTTTAGCTATTCTGTTAAAGAGGAAATACTAAAGCAAAAACAACACACTCGCAGTCAAGAACTTTGGAGGGTAGCAGGGCCAATGATTGGTAAAATTAAAGACCTAAACGATTTGCATATACAAACAGACCAATTTTATCAAATAACTGATCAATTAAATATACCTCCCATTAACCTGTATGTTGATTATCATTACTCACCAGAAATCATCTCGGGTCACATCCAACTCGAGATATTAAAAGCTCAAGTAAAAAGTGCAATGAAGCAAATTGGTCTAGGGGGTGATGCAATCATTTAATTTTAGCAATAGGTCTTTACTATTAAATTCATCTTATCATTTTCAGGAAGAACATTCAATACATTAAGAGAAAAATTTGTCACTACTGTCAAACAAAATAAGCCTCAAACAACGGATAAAACGAATATAAGGAGGTTGCTATCATGCGGGGTTTGTACGAAGCGTTAATGTCCGCATCCAGGGCCCATGCTAAATGGGAATTGGAAATGTCCAATAATATTATACGAAACCGAAAACATCTGCTGGTTTTAGCTCTTATGATGCTTCCATTAGTTATTCCTGCCATTGGTCATGCTGCGGATTTACCGGGATTTATCGGTGGTAAAAGTGCCTATGGACCATCCCACTATAATCCGATGATGTTCTACGGTTCCATGGCAGTTGGTATTTGTGCGGGGTTAATTACTGGCTGCATTGGTGCTGGCGGTGGTTTTGTTATTACGCCAGCCCTAATGAGTCTAGGAGTAAAAGGTATTTTAGCAGTTGGAACAGACCAATTTCATATTTTTGCAAAGGCCATCATGGGTACCGTAATTCATAAAAAATTGGGTAACGTAAATGTGGCTCTTGCTATAGCTTTCTTAGTTGGTTCCGGTATCGGTGTTACCGCGGGTGGTACATTAAACCGCGCACTGTTTAATATGAACCCAGTGTTGAGTGATTTTATTATTAGCTTAGTTTATGTTGTTATGCTAGGATTCTTAGGGTTCTATTCCATGTACGACTTTATTAAAAACAAAAACACCAGTGGAGATGCCCATGGTGGGCCAGAAGGTATGACAAAATTAGCACAGAAACTACAAGGGGTTAATATCGCCCCTATGGTTAAGTTTGATGAAGATATTGTTCCTGGTGGTCGTAAAATTTCCGGTTGGTTTGTGGCCTTCTGTGGTGCAGTGGTTGGTTTTGCAGCAGCTATTATGGGTGTAGGCGGTGGCTTCCTGACCTTTCCAATGTTTGTTTACGGTCTAGGCGTATCCTCCTTTACCACAGTGGGTACAGACATTCTGCAAATTATCTTTACTGCGGGCTACAGTTCCATAGCTCAGTACGCTGTTTACGGTTATATATTTTATACATTGGCTATGGGTATGTTGGTTGGTTCCCTACTGGGCATTCAGATTGGTGCAGCTACCACAAAGGTGGTTTCTGGTATCTATATCCGCGCTTTCTATGCCATTGCCATAATGGCCGGTTTTGTAAACAGAGCATTTGCGCTGCCTGAAAAAATGGCTCAGATGGGGTACATCTCTATAGCGAAGGAAAATGGCGTATTATTTTCCAATATCGGTGCCTGGGTATTCTTTGGGTTAATTCTAATCTTTGCAGTATGGATTATCCTAAGCTTTATCCGAGGTCTTCCTATCCTGCGAGCTGAAACTGCCGAAGCGTCTATGGCTAGTGGTAAAGGAGTGAGTCATTAATGATTAGAGATACCAAAGCATTTTTTATCGGGCTTATTATGCTTGTATCTTTCATGGGAGTTTATGCCTACATGATGAGTCCTTCCTTTGGCAATGGTAGAAACGGTTTGGAATTTGCCGACGATATGTTTAACTCCATATCCAAAGGATCTGTTTATGATGTAATCCAGAGTGAAATTAAAAAGGTTGATAAGTGGAATGGTGACATAATTAATGTGACATTAAATTGCCAAGACGTGTCCCAGGCTGACAGATGGTCAAATGCCTTACAAAAGGTAGAGGGCGCAGAGGTCAGTGTAGACAAGGAAAAGGTTGCCTTTAAAGGAGACCTGGGGTTATTGTTAACCAATATTTCTCAAGACTGCACCAACATGTTCGATAATAACGGAGATGTAGTAAAGCAAAAGTACAATACTGACCCAAGGGATGCTACTAATCGGTGGTATAGTATCACCAAAGCCATGGTTAAAGATTTAGAAAAACAGGAGAAGTTTAAGGAGTCTGTTGCTATTCAGCAATACCAGAAAAAAGTAATTGAACCAGCTTATAATTATTATGGTGTGGATGCCAAACAGGTGGCCGATAACAAGGGTGTTATGACCTTTATGATGGTTTTCTACCTGGTGTATACGCTCTGGTATGGTTTTGCTATCTACTACCTCTGTCAGGGCCTTGGCATTACCATGAGCAAATCTGGCAAAAAACAAGAAGCTTAATCGTTTTAAAAAGGCATTCCCTAGAAGGAGTGCCTTTTCTTTGCATTTAAGAGAGATCTGAAAATTTCTTTTGTGGCTAAGTTTGACATCATAACAAACTTATTTTTGTCAATAACTTTCCCCTTTTTCTAGTTGGAATTGTTTGTTTGCAGGTAGAAAAAATAGAAAAGAAAAAAACCAACGAAGTAATATACTGTAAACTTCTTGTAAGAAATGACAAAGATAATCGTTCATATTATTATAAATGTATTATTTAGGCTGATTTCATAGTGACAAAACCAGCAAGGCAGAAAAAAATAATTAATTTCAGTAAAAAAACTCTTGCCATTATAAAACCTTTTTGCTACTATTTGCACAAGTTAAAGGATAAAGCAATATAGTAGCAAATGTTGGTCGATATTAATGAAACTAAAGCAAATATAGAAATAGACCGCCACCAGATATTAACCGATCTGCTTTATACCAACTATTAAACACGGGCACCAGTACTCGATAATAACAAACCCAAATAACCTCCAATCAAAAAGTCTTGGAGGTTAATAAAACAAAATAAATAATTTTCCCCAAAACACATAAAGGAGGTGATTTCAAAACAGTATTAATTTATCAATACATTTTTTCTAATTTGGATTTTAGCACATTGTCTTGCACTAATCAATACGTTAGCTTGCGTTTTCACGAAATTTTGTCATTACAGTTTATTCAACCATAAGCACCTTTTACACTAAACATTGATTGAAGGGGGTTGTCTGCATGAGGGGATTATATGAGGTTCTAATGAGTGCCTCCAGAGCCCATGCGAAATGGGAACTGGAGATGTCCAATAATATCATAAGAAGCCGGAAACACCTATTAGTTTTACTCGTTATGTGTTTACCATTAATTATACCGGCCATTGGTTATGCCGCTGAATTACCATCCTTCCTGGGAGGTAAAAGTGCCTTTGGACCGTCCCATTTTACTCCACTGATGTTTTATGGATCTATGGCGGTGGGTGTCTGTGCTGGTCTCATTACAGGTTGTATCGGTGCTGGAGGTGGCTTTGTTATAACGCCAGCCCTGATGAGCCTAGGTGTAAAAGGAATTCTGGCGGTAGGTACCGACCAGTTTCACATCTTTGCGAAGGCTATCATGGGCACTGTTATTCACAAAAAGCTAGGAAACGTCAATGTATCCCTGGCTATCGCTTTCCTGGTAGGTTCTGGAATTGGTGTTACTGGTGGCGGCACCTTGAACCGTGCCCTGTTTAATGCGAACCCTGTTATGAGCGACTTTGTCATTAGTACGATTTATGTGGTTATCTTAGGATTTCTTGGTTTCTATTCCATGTATGACTTTCTTAAAACCAGAGGGCAAATTGATAAGGGGGATGCCCATGGTGGTCCTGTCGGTATGACTGGACTTGCACGGAAGTTGCAGAGTATTAACTTGGCTCCCATGATTAAGTTTGATGAAGAAATTACCCCTGGCGGTCGTAAAATCTCCGGTTGGTTTGTGACCCTATGCGGCTGCGTTACTGGCTTTCTGGCAGCCATCATGGGCGTAGGCGGTGGATTTGTTACCTTCCCAATGTTTGTTTACGGCTTGGGGGTTTCTTCCTTCACTACAGTGGGAACAGATATCCTGCAGATCATCTTCACCGCCGGCTACAGCTCCATCACTCAATATGCTATCTACGGCTATATCTTCTACACCCTGGCCATGGGGATGCTGGTTGGTTCCCTGCTGGGTATCCAAATTGGGGCAGCCACCACCAAGGTCGTTCCAGGTATCTACATCAGAGCTTTCTACGCAATTGCCATCATGGCTGGTTTTGTCAACAGAGCCTTTGCTCTGCCGGAGAAAATGGGACAAATGGGATATATTTCTATCACCAAAGAAACTGGGGTGCTGCTTAACAGCATAGGAACTTGGATCTTCTTTGGATTAATATTACTTTTTGCTGGCTGGATAGTTATCAGTTTTGTCAAGGGGCTACCCACCTTACGGGCTGAAACTGCCAAAACTTCTGTATCCGATGGAAAAGGAGTGAGCCACTAATGATAAGAGATAGTAAATCATTTTTAATCGGGATCATTATGTTAATATCCTTTATGGGAATTTACCTCTATATGATGAGCCCATCCTTTGGCAACGGCAGAAACGGTTTGGAATTTGCCGATGATATGTTTAACTCCATCTCCAAAGGGTCTGCCCAAGCGGTTGTTCAAGGTGAGGTAAAAAAGGCTGAAAAATGGAATGGCACTAACATTGAAGTGAACCTTGAGTGCAAAGATGAAGACCAGGCTGAAAGATGGTCTGCGGCCTTGCAAAAGGTTGATGGCACAGTGGTTAGTGTTGATAAAGAAAAACTTTCTTTAAAGACTGATTTTGGTAAAATGCTGGCTAATATCTCTGAAGATTGCGTGGCCATGTATGAGAATAAAGGTGATGTAATCCAGCAGAAATATAATACTGACCCCAGGGATGCTATAAACCGTTGGTATAGCATAAGCAAAGCCATTGGTAAAAATCTAGAAAAACAGCAAAGGTTTAAAGAGTCTATTTATTTACAAACCTATCAGAAGAAAGTTATCGAGCCGGCGTATAACTACTATGGTGTGGAAACCAAGTTTGTCAGTGACAACAAAGGGGTCATGACCTTCATGCTGGTCTTCTATATGGTGTACACCCTTTGGTACGGGTTTGCAATCTACTATATCTGTGGAGGTCTTGGTATTACTATGACCAAGACTGCTAAAAAAGAAGCATAAAGATTTTCTAAAACACCCTGTGCCTGCCAGGGTGTTTTTTTTAGCAAATCAGAAACTATAAAACTTTCCGACTGCATAGGGGCAACTTAGGTTTTAGAATATCGGCACAGGGTCTGAGCCAAGTACTTTAATTTCAGGGATTAATTAACTTTAAAATGGGTGGATAAAATCATGGCCTTATCCTGGTTATGACCAACCAAAGTATGTTCTAAATTTACCATTTTATTGGGTTCTGGTAATATATAGTTTATAAGATTTAGTTGAGGTGAAGGTATGGATTTGTTTAGTTCATCCAGGAGTAGTTTGCAAGCAGCGCCTCTGGCTGAAAGGATGCGTCCCAGGAGCATAGATGACTTTATTGGTCAGGAACATATTGTAGGCAAGGGTAAATTGTTACGCCGAGCCATAGAAGCGGATAAGCTGGGGTCTATTATATTATATGGCCCTCCGGGCAGTGGTAAAACAACCTTGGCTACGATCATTTCAGAAATGACTGAGGCGAACTTTGTTAAAATCAATGCAGTTTCTGCCGGAGTGGCCGAGATCCGAACGGAAATAAAAAAGGCCCGGGATAACTTGAATTTCTACGGTAAGCGAACCATCTTTTTTATTGATGAGATTCATTCCTTAAAGAGGGGAGCACAGCAGGATTGCCTGCTGGAGGCGGTGGAAAAAGGTGAAGTTACTCTTATTGGGGCTACTACAGAAAACCCTTATTTTGAGCTTAACGGGGCGTTATTGAGTCGATCCCGAATATTTCAGTTGGCAGAGCATACTGAAGATGACCTTTACCGTCTAGTTCAACGTGCGCTAAAGGACGAAGAACAGGGTTTGGGTATGTACAGGGTGAAACTTGCGGAGGATGCCATGAAACATTTTATTGAAATGTCTGGAGGTGATGGCAGAAATGTCTTAAATGCTTTGGAATTAGCAGTTTTATCAACGGCCCCAACGGAAGATGGTTACCGTCATATAACCCTAGAGGTGGCAGAGGATTCTACCCAGCAGCGATATATCCGATACGATAAATCCGGTGACAATCATTACGATGTGATTTCAGCCTTTATAAAAAGTATTCGAGGATCGGATCCCGATGCAGCCCTACACTACTATGCACGGATGACTGCAGCTGGGGAAGATCCGCGGTTTATTGTGAGACGGTTAATAGTCCATGCCTCTGAGGATATTGGTATGGCGGATCCCCAGGCTATGTTGATGGCCCATGCGGCCTGGAATGCATTAGAAACCGTTGGTATGCCCGAAGCTCGCATTCCCATTGCCCAATGCATTGTTTATTTAGCCACAGCACCTAAAAGTAACAGTGTTATATCTGCCATTGATGCTGCCATGGCGGATGTTAAGACGAAATCTGTAGGTAAGGTCCCCCCGCACCTGAGGGATGCCCATTACAAGGGGTCAAAGGAACTGGGGCATACCGGCTATAAATACCCCCATAACTTTCCAGACCATATGGTTGAACAGCAATATTTACCGGATGCATTGCAAGGTGTTACTTACTACAGGCCCACTGATCAAGGGCGAGAAAGCTTAATAAAAAGACGGGTATTAATAAAAAGATCAAAGGAATAAGTTGCTTCCTGAAGAATTACTTTAAGTATATATTTTCAACCTTAAGGAGGATACTGGGTTGGTTGAATTAACTAATCAAGCAATTAAATTAGCAAAAAGACAAGCCCAACTTGTTTACTTGGATATTACTGAACGAGAAGTTCAGGTTATGGCATCCCATAAAGAATTATTTATACGTGAAGCCCAAACAGTTGTTGACGAGTTTTATAAGCATGTTTTACAGTTTACCTATTTAAAAGAACTCCTTAACAAACATAGTACAGTAGAGCGATTAAAAGAGACCCAAAAAAATTACTTTATTTCCTTGTGTGATCCCATTGATGAAGCGTATATTGAGAGAAGACTGGCCATTGGTAAAAAACATCAAGAAATAGGATTATACCCCAAATGGTATTTGGGATCTTATCAAATTTACACTGCCCAGATCCAACGTATCTTATCTGGCCATCATGGTAGTTGTACCGATAGCAATGCTGAGGCATTGCAGGCCTTTATGAAAAGAATAAACCTAGATATGCAGTTGGCCATAGAAAACTATATACTAGACCAACTGCAGCAACTAATTTCCTTCCAACAGGATATTGGTTCTGTGGCAGAAATCATCGACGACATCGCGGAACAAACCAATATGCTTTCCCTAAATGCTTCCATTGAAGCGGCCAGGGCAGGTGATCATGGTCGGACGTTTGCTGTGGTGGCGCAAGAAGTGAGGAAATTGGCAGAAAGATCTTCTCAATCGGCAAAGGATATTGCTCAAATGGTACTTTCTAACCAGCAGGTCATTGAAAAAATGAAGAAGACAGCCGATGAATAGGAAAGACCCCATAGGGGGTCTTTTGTTTTGCATAAATAAGAAACTAGTTGCAATATATTAACCACAGATAGGTGCAACCCAGGAAATAGCAGTGCCAGGGGCCCTAAAAGACTAGTTAAAAACCACAGGATCCATGGTGTAGGTCACCTTAGAAGGGACTTTTACATTGACGATATTGGCAGACACCTCCAGATCCTGGGGGATTTCTTTTTCGTAAGGGTAGTCAAAGGTATTATCAAAGGTTATTGATTTTCCCGGCTCTATCACTTGGGAGAGAGTTACATAGCGTTGGTCAAAAATATTTCCGCCCCCGTTAATAGAGAGTTGTACATCAATGACTGAAACAGGGGTTTTGGATGTGTTTTTTATGGTGCTTGATACTCTGAACCAGTTTTGGTCCTGACTGGCTACACCGGAATCTACTCTCAGATTACTAACCATGGATTCCTGTTTTACCACGGGTTCCAGCTTAACAATTCCTTTTTCTACATATAATTTTGTTATAACGATACTAAAAACAAGTCCTACTAATGCGAGAATCATGCTGCCGACCAAAAGTTTGAAAGCAATACCCTTCAAAAAAATCACTCCTTGTTTCAAGAGTCTTTCTCATTATAATTTATAAAATAACCAATGGAGAAAATATTTTACAAAAAAGCAAAAATATCCTTCAAAAATATTAATGTTTTACGTATTAAATATATTTAAAGAGAAAACCACCCCTTCGGGTGGTCGTATTTATTCCGTATCTTCAGTTAGAGCCATCCATGCTTCCAGAAGTGTATCAATATTACTTCTCTTTTCGTTGAGTTCTTGGCTAAGCTTTAGGCAAGCTGTATAATCCTGAGAAATTGCTGGGTCTGACAGTTTACCTTCTATCTGGCCAATTTCGTCCTCGGTTTCGGCAATTAATTTTTCCAAATCCTCAATTCTTCTTAAACGTTTTCTTTCCAACCTTTGCTGTTCCTTACTTTCTAGGTAACTTTGCTTTGCGGGTTGGCTCTTAAGGGTAAGTTCTTTTTTATCTGGCAACGCTGACCGTTCAGTTTTCTTTTCAAGGTAATAGTCGTAGTTTCCCAAAACCGTTTCAACACCTGTGGGGGTTAACTCGATAATACGACTGGCCATTTTGTTAAGGAAGTAACGGTCGTGGGAAACAAATAATATGGTTCCGGGGTAGTCAATGAGCGCGCTTTCCAGAACTTCACGACTTAAAATATCCAGATGGTTGGTAGGTTCATCTAAGATTAGAAAGTTTGACTTCTCTAGCATTAATTTTGCTAAAGACAGCCTGGCTTTCTCACCGCCGCTGAGGTCCTCTACCCTCTTATAAACATCATCATCCCGGAATAAGAAGTTTCCCAGGATGGTTCGGACATCCTTCTCGTCCATCAGACGATAGTCGTCCCAAAGCTCATCCAGAACTGTTTTCTGTGGGTTAAGCTTTTCCTGCTGTTGGGCATAATAACCAATACTAACATTAGTACCCTTTCGGATGGAACCGGCTATGGGGGTTAACTGGTCGATAATGGTCTTTAATAGAGTTGACTTCCCTGTACCATTAGGACCCAGGAGGGCTACGCTTTCACCCCGCTCAATGGAGAAGGTAATATTCTTGGCTAACTGGTTATTGGGATAACCAATCGCAAGATCGGAAACCTGCAAGACATTTTTACCACTCTGTCGATGAATATCAAAGGAAAAATAGACTTGTTTTTGTTTTACAGGAGCTTCAATTAACTCCATTTTTTCCATAGACTTTAAACGACTGCGGGCCCTTCGGGTGGTAGAAGCCCGGACAATATTGCGCTGTATAAAATCTTTGGCCTTTGAGATTTCTTCTTGTTGTTGCTCAAACTGCTTAAGTAATGTTTCCTGCTGTTGGGACTTAATGTCAATAAAACCGGAATAATTGGTTTTGTAGGTTGTGGTAGTGCCAAACTCCAGTTCAATTATTCGTCCCACCACTTTATCCAGAAAATAACGGTCGTGGGACACTACCAGAACAGCACCGGTATATGATTGTAAATGCTGTTCCAGCCAGGACAGAGAGTGTATATCTAGGTAATTTGTAGGTTCGTCAAGAATAAGCAAATGCGGTTTGGATAAAAGGTTTTTTGCCAGAGCTAAACGTGTTTTTTGACCACCACTTAATAAAGAGATGGGTGAATGGTAGTCCACCTCTGGAAAATTAAGTCCCTGCAGCACTCCACGAATTAATGAATGGTAGCTGTACCCCCCTAGATCACGAAAGTTATCGGAAAGGTGAGCGTATTGATCCATAATTTGCTGGTAGGTGGAATCATCCGTATGGCGGACTTTACCCATAGCCTCCTCAAGTTTCCTGAGTTGCTGTTCCATATCCATGAGATGTTGAAAAACCGAAAGCATTTCATCATAAATAGACCTCTGGGAGTCCAGCCCGCTGTCCTGAGCTAAATAACCAATGGTTAAACTACCATATTTAAAAACTTCACCGCTATCCGGACATAATTGGCTATTTAAGACTTTCAATAGGGTTGACTTTCCGGCGCCATTGACACCTACAAGGCCTACTTTGTCATTTTCCTGAATGGAGATATTAATGTTTTTTAGAACTGGTTTTACACCAAAATATTTAGAAACATTGTTTGTTTGTAGTAAAATCATATGCAAACTCCTCCAATATAAAAGTTTAACCCAACTGGGAGGATGTTACAAGAAAGAAGTATAATAAGGTTAAAATAAATACTGCTACATTGAAAGAAAAAAATATAAAGCATAGTTTTTTACTGTCATAAAGACAAATAGGTGAGGAGTTGAAGAAGTGGCCCATGTATTTGATGCCAAGAAAATGGCAAAATTAGCTGATCCCCGTAGAAGGGAGTTCATTCCAACGGAGAAAATTTTATCAATTATGAACCTTGTAAAAGGGAAAAAACTATTGGATTTGGGATGTGGTATTGGATATCTCACCATTCCTGCGGCCAAAGCCGTCGGATCGGAGGGCTTTGTATTTGGCTTGGACATTCAGGAAGAGATGCTGGTAGAAGCCCTAACCCGGAGTCGAAGTCAGAACCTGCCCCAGATTGCCTGGGTTCTCAGTGCTCCAGATTATATTACTTTGCCGACCGAAAGTGTCCACTACATTACAATGGTTATGGTGGCCCATGAAATACCGAATTTGCGGAAGATGCTGCAGGAATGCCGAAGGGTCTTACAACCTGGCGGCAGAATAGGGATTGTGGAATGGAACGATACCTTTACGCAAATAGGACCTCCGCTGGATCACCGACTTAAGGCTGAGGACTTAAGTTTGCTACTGCAGGAAAATGGGTTTAAAGGTATGGTGGTCACAGATATCAGTGAGGCGGTCTATATTACTACTGCTATTCGATAAGTAGGGGGGATTGCCATGCAACTGAAAATTACTGTAATTGCAGAGAATGATGTAAAAAAAAGATACCTGTTGGCAGAACATGGTTTGTCGCTGTTGGTGAAAATCGGCAACTATCAGTTACTCTTTGATACAGGGCAAGGTCTGGCCATTGAATCCAATGTCCGGGCCATGCAATTGGATTTGACCAAAATCAATGCCATGGCACTAAGTCATGGACATTATGACCATACCGGGGGACTCAAAAGGGCCCTCGCCCTAAGTGGTCCAAAACCAATCTATGCACACCCTGGGGTTTTTGATGATAAATACTCCACCAACCGAGAGGGAGAACACAAATCGGTTGGAATACCCTTTAGCAAAAAGGAATTGGAAATGCTAGGGGCTGAATTTCATCTGCAGTCAACTCCAATTCATTTGGGCAGTGATATTATACTATCCGGTCAGATTCCAAGGACAACTGATTTTGAAGAAATAAATGATCGTTTTGTTATAAAAAAGGACGGGAAATACGAGGTAGACCCACTATTGGACGATCAGGCATTGTTTATAAAAACTGCTAAAGGGGTAGTTGTAATTGTTGGCTGCAGTCACTCGGGAATTATTAATATTTTAAAATATGCCAGGCAACTAACAGGGGAAGAGGATATTTATGCTGTGGTGGGCGGTACGCATCTGGTGGAAGCCAATGAGGAAAGGCTGCACCGGACCATTGAAGAGTTAAGGGCAATGAAGGTGGAAAAACTGGCGGTTTCCCATTGTACTGGTTTTCAGGCCCAGGTAAAACTGAAAGAAACCTTTGGACATGGGTTTGTCTTAAACAATGTGGGGAATAGCATTTGTATTTAGAAAGGAATTAGTTCTGCATTTGCAATGAGATCCATCTTTTGCTGCCGGTTTAATTTTTTAATTGCTAATTCTCTGGTTAAGGCTTGCCCCTTAGTATATTCTCCTTCTATATAAACCAACTGTACGGGTAAGCGGCAACGGGTATATTTGCTGGCCTTGCCAAGTAAATGTTGTTGTAATCTCCTTTTAAGATCGTTGGTGATCCCGGTGTAGAGAGTGCTATCAGAACATTTTAATATGTAAACCACATAACAATTAGCCATTTTTAACCCCTTGTTACATTTTTCAATACCTTATATTATAGCGATGGTAGATGGGAAAGGATAGCCAAAACATAGTAAACGGGCTGTAGCCTCCGAAAGCCACAGCCCGTTTGTTTATTCAACATCTTTAATTAAGTGTTCCTGTCTAGGGCAAGCTCCTTTGCATTTACGATAGAAATTGTAGCAAGTGAAAAATAACCAACCCACCTGTTTTTCTCCGGTTTCATAATCCATTTTGGGTTCGATTTTTACAACTTCATTGATCTTTTGACAAAGTTTTTCCACGTGTACTTCCTCCTTGTTCAATAATTAACTATATATGAATTATATTTCATAACTATTTATAAAACAACTCTGTTGTATAATACTTTAAAATTTATAACGTACTTAAGGAAGAGATTTAGTTTAAAATATATAGAGGGGTTGTATATAAACAATTATTCTGGAAAAAGGATAAAAATGAAGGAACAAGGCTGCAAGTCCAGAAAATAGTGGTTAGAGGAATTGGAAATGCTTTTTTTGTGTAAAATTATGGTAAGATACCAGCCGGAGGAAGGAAGCAAATTTATGATAAGAGTTTCAGGAATTAAGATAACCTTAGATCAAGACGAAGCAGCTATCAAAAGGGAACTGCTGACGAAACTCAAAATTAAAGAAAAGGAACTGGTTGAGTATAGCATTTTTAAATGTTCTGTTGATGCCAGAAAAAAAGACAATGTCTTTTTTGTTTATACGATAGATGCAGTGATTAACAATGAAGATAAAATTCTCAAAAGGTTTGCTAGGGACAAAGATGTTTCTTCCTCGCCAGACCTAAACTATGAATATACCAAACCCGGAGATATTCCATTAAAAAATAGGCCTGTGATTATAGGAACAGGTCCTGCTGGTTTATTTGCCGGCCTAATTTTAGCAGTTATGGGTTATCGGCCTTTATTATTGGAACGAGGCTCGGACGTTGACACAAGAACTGAGGCAGTAAGAACCTTTTGGAAAACCGGAAAACTGGACACAGAATGTAATGTCCAATTTGGAGAAGGCGGAGCAGGGACTTTTTCGGACGGCAAGTTAACTACCTTGATTCGGGATCTGCGTTGCCGTAAAGTGTTGGAGGAAATGGTAGCTGCTGGAGCACCTGCTGAGATATTATATGCCCATAAACCCCACGTGGGCACAGATGTCTTACGGGAAGTTGTTAAAAACATTCGGCAACGTATTATTAGTCTAGGAGGAGATGTTTGCTTTAATACCAAAGTAACAGATATTAAAGTAGAGCAGGGCGTGGTAACTGGAGTAGAGTTTAATGGTGAAGCATTCATCGATACTGAAGTGGTTCTTCTGGCCGTTGGCCACAGTGCTCGGGATACTTTTAAAATGTTATATGATAAGGGAATAAGGATTACACCGAAGGCCTTCTCCATAGGTGTTAGAATTGAGCATCCTCAGGAGTTGATTAACCAGGCCCAATATAAGCAGTTTGCTCACCATTCTAAGCTTGGCCCAGCAGAATATAAATTATCTTATCACTCTCCCAGTGGAAGATCGGCCTACACCTTTTGCATGTGCCCAGGTGGTTTGGTTGTGGCAGCTGCTTCTGAGGAAGGTGGCGTTGTTACCAATGGTATGAGTGAGCATGCCCGAAATGCCAACAATGCTAATAGTGCTTTGCTGGTGGGTGTAACCCCTGCGGATTATGGCAGTGAACATCCCTTGGCAGGTGTGGAGTTTCAAAGGCAATGGGAAAGGAAGGCCTTTGAGTTGGCCGGAGCAAATTACCATGCTCCTGCTCAATTGGTGGGGGATTTTCTTTTGGATAGGCCTTCAGAAAAAATAGGGCACGTTGAACCCTCCTACCGCAAAGGTATTACTTTAGCAGAGCTTAAGCATTGTCTTCCTCCTTATGTGGTGGAAACATTAAGGGAAGCGATTCTTGATTTTGATAAAAAGCTAAAGGGTTTTGCTATATCCGATGCTGTACTTACTGGTGTTGAGACAAGAAGTTCCTCTCCCGTTCGGATTGAACGTAACGAGCAGAGGCAGTCTAACATAATTGGACTTTACCCCGCAGGTGAGGGTGCAGGCTATGCCGGGGGAATTGTTTCCGCTGCGGTGGACGGGATTCGGGTTGCTGAAGCAATTATTGCAAAATATAAACCCCTAGGAGATGGAACCTATGTCTAATAAGGGTACAAAAATCATCATTGTGGGTGGGGGGGCCGCCGGGTTAATGGCGGCCATCATGGCCAGTCGAAGCGGAGCCAGTGTTACCCTTCTGGAGAAAAATCAACGAGTTGGTAAAAAAATTCTTGCCACAGGCAACGGGCGATGCAACCTAACGAATATCAATATAGATATTCGTTATTTTCACGGGGCTTTACCTAAGTTTGCTATGACTGCATTAAACCGCTTTGATAACTACCAGACCATTGATTTTTTTGAGCAACTAGGTATATCCCATAAAGTGGAGGAAAGGGGCAAGGTTTTTCCCTTTTCCAATCAGGCTTCCAGTGTTTTGGATGTATTAAGATATGAAGTAGAGCAGTTAGGTGTAGAAACCTTTGTTGAGTCAGAAGTTAAGGAAATAAAAAAAGTTGATGGTGGTTTTGAAATACTGGCGAAGAATAGTAGTAAGTTCTTTGCCCATAAGGTGATTTTAGCAACGGGTGGTAAAGCTGCTCCCAGCCTTGGTTCTACAGGTAGTGGTTATCAGCTAGCGGAAAGATTAGGACACAACTTAATAGAGCCCTTCCCTGCTCTGGTACAACTTAAGTTGGCAGAGCCATTTTTAAAACAGATAAAAGGCATAAAATTTGATGGGGAAGCCGAGATTGTTGTTAATACAAAGACCTTGGCAAAAACCGCAGGAGAAATCCTTTTCACAGAGTATGGTATTTCGGGTCCGCCTATTTTTGATCTTAGTCGTACAGCCTCCCAATGGTTACATAAAAATAAAAAGGTCTGGCTTAAGATTTCTATGATCACACATCTGTCTAGGGAGGAGTTGTCACAATATATTCAGAAACGTTTTCGGGATAACCCCTCTAAAACCCTGGTTTTTAGTTTTGTGGGTTTTATTAACAAACAATTGGTTCCGGTTTTGTTAAAGCAGGCAGGCATTAAAGATATTAATAAGAAAGTAGCACAGGTTACGACTGCTGAGCGAGAAAGAATTCTACAGATACTACAGGACTGGCGCTTTGAAGTTACCGGGACCAATACGTGGTCCGCCGCCCAGGTAACAGCTGGAGGAGTTGATGTCCGGGATATAAACCCCAAAACGATGGAATCTAAAATTGTTCCGGGGTTATATTTTGCCGGAGAGATTATGGATATAGACGGCGACTGCGGTGGGTATAACTTACAATGGGCTTGGTCCTCTGGCTACATAGCAGGGAAAAGTGCAGCGTTGTCCTAAGGTACTGACTAAAGGGAGTATAATATGCCAAGATTAAAGGCCCTAAAATTAAAAATGCCCTTTGGGGCAAGGATGATTAAGACCGCCATTGCAGTGATGTTATCCTTCTATATAGCTCACAAATATCAATTAAATGCCGTGGTGGCAGTTATATCAGCCATTATTAATGTCCAGCCTACTTTAAGTCGTTCTCTTCGAAATGCCATTGAACAAATTATTGTTCATGTTGTTGGTATGGTGATAGGTTTAGGTGTAGGCTATCTCTGGGCCCCCGGGCCTTTGGCCATGGGAGTTGCTACACCGCTGGTTATTTGGTCTGCTTTAAGATTGGGGTATGGTGAAGTTGCCATGGCACTGTTGCCCATGGTTATTATATTAAGTTCACCGGAAGAAGCATTTTTGACGGAAGCCCTTTATAGAAGCATCGTCATATTTTTAGGTTTGGGTGTGGGGATTGCTGTAAATGGCTTGATAGCGCCACCCCGTTACCGAGACCGTTTGCTGACGCGTTTACAAGAATTAAATGATGTCACTGTGGACTTCTTTGGTTCATTGGCCAATGATTTTACAGTTCCTAAGTTAATACCCTATGAAGAATATGAGAAAAAACGTTTGGAGGTAAAAAGTTTACTAAAGGAATGTCGCTTGTATCTTGAACTTTGGCGGGAACAATTAGGGCAGAAGAGAACACCCTTCCCCTGGCAGGATCAATTAATTGAACAGTATATAGATTTTAATACCAACCTCTATCACAAAAGCAAAGACATTTTTGAGAATACCCGTGAGCGCATTGCCTGGCGGGAACAAATGGGTCAGCCTATCATTACGCCGGAATTTGAGGCCATATTGGCAATGCTTCAACATGGCATAGATGATTTTCGCCGTTTAAATAATCAATTAAGAATGTCTATGTTTAAAGGGGTGCCTGCCCAACATTATCCCGTAGATGATAAATTCTGGCAAGAAATGAGCGATTATGTGGATCTGTGGCATGAAAAACTAACCGGAGCCTATTATATGCATGCACTGCTCTTTTTGGCTGTGGTGGCAAATAATTTGAAGTATGCTAACAGGACAGTAAAAGAATATCTAAACATTATTCACGAAAATCAGGATATCGCATCCAGAGAGATCAGAAAAAGACTGGACTCAGGACTTTAAAAAGATTTTTAGTGGGGTTGGCAACTCTGTGCTATAATGGGAAAATAATGAATACAACCCAGGGGTGAGAAATTTGGCTACGTTGGCTGAAGAGATTCGAAAGAAAAGATTAATTTTTACCCTTTTATTCGTAACCTTTACTGCTATTTATGGCATTTTTTCCTGGCAAGGGGAAATTCGGTTAACGGAACAGCAGCTTCAGTATGTTGTACTGGGCTGGAGGTTGTCCCTGGCAGTTCTTTCCCTATGGTTTGGTTATGCCGTAGGAATTAGGAAGCAAACCACCTGGTTTGTGAGTATGTTAGCCATTTTGCCCATTGTATCTTGGTTGGGTGTACTGTATCTGTTGTTTAAAAGTGGTTCGATGCTGGTGGAGGCAAAGAAAGGTGAGGTAGTTCATATAGGCTCCCCGGGTAAGGAAACCAGAGCGGGCAAGGTTCATCAAAACAGGAAAAAACGCAAAAAATAAATTTTGGTTCCGAAAATGAGGCAGAAGTTTCTTAGACTATGGCAATTTAGTCATAGTCTTTTTTATTTTGTGGCAAAATAGGAAAAACTGTGATTTGGAGGTTGCCGTGACTAAATTAACATATGATGATATTTTTAAAGATCTTGTTAAATCTGCCTTTGACGGGAAACTGGAACAAAAAATTAAAAAATTAGAAAAGCAAGGAGACAAGCATATTCAGGAGTACATAAACTACGCCACAGGTGGAGGGGACTCTGACAAGGTTATTTTTAAGATAAGGGATTGTGATCTGGATTGTGGGTGCAATGATCCAGGATGTCAGGTTTCCTGTTTAATGGGTGCCATTGAACGGGATGAAGAGGGAAAGGTGGTTATTAGAAGCGGAGATTGCAATGATTGTGGTGAGTGTGTAAATGTTTGCCAGCATGACTGTTTGATAGATAAAAAAGAGTTTATCCCCCTAGTGGAGGTATTAAAGGACCGTAAAGTTCCGGTATACGCCATCATAGCCCCAGCCTTTATTGGTCAGTTTGGCTCAGAAGTTACACCGGGGAAAATGAGGGCGGCTCTAAAAAGGTTGGGTTTCTACGGGATGGTAGAGGTGGCTCTGTTTGCGGATATATTAACCTTTAGAGAAGCTTTGGAATTTGATGCCCATGTGCGTAAAGAGGGAGATTTTGTACTTACCAGCATGTGTTGTCCCATGTGGGTATCAATGGTGAAAAAGGTATATAAACAATTGGCCCCCCATATAACCCCTTCGGTATCACCGATGGTAGCTTGCGGTCGAGGTGTCAAGAAGCTTCACCCGGATGCCAAGGTGGTCTTCATAGGTCCCTGCATCGCGAAAAAAGCAGAGGCAAAGGAGCCTGATGTAAGAGATGCTGTTGATGTTGTCATCACATTTAAAGAACTAAGGCAGATTTTTGAAGCTGTGGGTATCAATCCAGCAGAGATGGAGGAAGATGAAAAGGAACACTCCTCCACTGGCGGAAGGATATATGCCCGTACCGGCGGGGTCAGTAAGGCAGTGGCAGATACGTTAAAGAGAATAAGACCAGATAAGCCTATCCAGATTAAAGCCGTTCAAGCCCATGGTGTAAAGGAATGCCGTAAAATGTTACAGGATGCCTTAGAGGGAAAAATATCTGCTAATTTTTATGAAGGTATGGGCTGTGTGGGTGGCTGTGTGGGAGGTCCCCATGTCTTAATAGACCCTGCCCAGGGTACTGACCTGGTTAATGATTATGGAGAAGAAGCGTTAAGCCTCACACCGGCTGACAACAAATATGTTTTGACTCTGCTTAAAAGTCTTGGTTTTGATGATATTGAAGATTTGTTTGATGAAGAAAAAGCTAAGATTTTTAGTAGAAGTTTTAACCAACAACCGGAATAGTTTAAAAGCTGGTTATGCCAAGCCCTTTTAGGCACTGGTGGCGGACTTAGTTATATTGGAAAGGTCATACTTTCTATTTGAAAATAAAGTGCAGTTAAACCGATTTGTTTAACTGCACTTTAGCTTACATTTGCTGTTGTTTTAAGTAACTTAAAATTTTGCTAAACTGCATGTTTACCAGTTCATTAACCGGCACGCCGACTTCTTCCGAACGTTTTTCAATGACATGGATTTGATTCCGCAAAAACTCAAAGATGATGTACTCGGCAACATCTTCTGGTGTAGTACCTTTCATTGTGGCGTACTCTTCTAGCATTTTCATGGTTTCTTCCGACAGATTAAGTTCAAACTCTTTGTTTTCTTCCATTTGCCACACCTTCCAATGCTTATTATTATTTACTTCTAGGATAGTTATTCTATGCACAAGCCCCAGTCCCTGCAGAGTATTATAAATTTGCAAAGAAAACTTTAATCACCCCTAGGACAAATTTGTTCCTGTAGCTAAGCGGCTCTTGATGGAGGCTCCTCAATATCTTTCGTTGTCCTGGGTGAAAGTTTTCTTTGTACAGCAAAGGTTGGTGTTTGGGAACTGAGAAGAGATAAAAAATTTTTCGGCAGTCTAACCATAAAAAGTATTGTACAGCTGATCAAAGCCATGATTGTGCAAGCTATAGCTATGAGTATCCAGGCAGGAAAAGCAAGTATTTTCCCCACGGGTATTATCCAGGTTCTTATCATAATATCAACCTCCTTTTTTTGATTGTGATTTATATCACTTTCGTGGAGTCAATATATCATATATTTCCATTGTTTTCATCCTCTCTATAAAAATATAACTAGAAAAAATATTGATAAGATTCTGATAATAAAAGACAACAAGCAAATTAAAAAAATCACAAGGGTTTAGAGCTTTTGTTGTCGAATAAACTACTAAACCATAGGAAGGGAGCTTTCTTATGTCCTACAATTATAAAAAGGAATTGATGGAACAGTTAGATAAGGATACATTGCCTGAAATTCAGATGAATAATTATTTTACCTTTGAATGTAAAAGTCAGTGTATGGGAAGATGCTGCAATTCCATCACCATTCTCCTGGACCCCTGGGATATTGAAATTATGGCCAGATATCTGGGAATGTCCGGGCAACATTTCTTAACCGAATATTGCAAAGTAGATTTCAGCAATCAATTAAAATGGTCCTATGTTAGGCTAAAACATGCGGAAGACGGGCCTTGTATTTTTATGTTGGAAGATGGCAGATGCGAAATATACCCTGTTCGCTCTCGAAACTGTAGAACTTTTCCCATTGGCCGAGCTGTTCGCTTTGAACAGGACGGAAGTAAAGTAGAACGAATGTTTTTTGTAGAAAGAATGGGTTTTTGTTTAGGGCATAAATCGGAAAAAAGCTGGACGGTTGAGGAATGGCTTGCGGATGCCCAATGCAGTAAATTTTATGAGTTATCCGACCTCTATTTAGAGGTAATTCATTACGTCACCAATGATCTAAACAGTAAAGAGTGGATGAACGAGAATATTGCCCGGATGCTGTTGCCCTTACTGTACGGTCCGGATATGCTTAGACATAAATTAGGCATTTCAGAGGAAAAAGTAGATCATGAAGAATTTTATCGCCGTAGAATGAAGGCCTTAAAGGTTATTTTAACAGATATGGCTGCTGGTTTTGGCCATGGTCCCCTAGCCCAAAGGGTTAAGGCAGGAGAGACCTTTGCCGGCAGCATAATGGAACGTATGAAACAGGTGCTGGTTTCAGGGTAGTCGTAATGAAAGGGTGTACCCTCAATATTAAAGCCTTAAAAACCTTTGTATTTGAGATTTTTCCTTATCTTTACGCCTTAGAGATAAGGAAATCCCTTTGCAACTTAGTTAACACTCAAAGGGCATACCCTAAATGGTACGCCCTTTGATAAAACAATAATTATACCTTAAAGATCTTTTTTATTTCTTCCGAATTAATAAAGCCTAGAAAGGTTTGAATAATCGAAGAAGATGGCTTTTCCTTGTTGATAATAATTGAAAAGTTGCGAACGATATTTACATTGGAAATTCGGCAGGTCTTTACGGTTTTTAACTGTATTTCTTTACTGACTGCTAATCCCGATAAGATCGTAGCTCCTAGACCAGCTTCTACGGCGCCGATAACTGCCTGTGTATTACCCAACTCCATAACAGTATTTAGATCAGAAGGGTCCAAGCCTGCACCTTTTAGAGTAGATTCCATAACAACTCGGGTACCGGAACCTTCTTCTCTCAAAACAAAGGGAAGGTTGGCAACTTCTTTAATGGTAAGATTCTTTTTAATTGCTAAGGGGTGGTTATAGGGTAAAACAACGAGAAGTTCATCCTCCATAAAGGGCTTTGAAATGATATTATCATGGGTCACAGGTCCTTCAATAAGTCCTAAATCCAACTTATTATCTAAAATGTGGTCAACAATGTGACGGGTATTGGTTACTTCAAGATGAATGGTAACCTCTGGATAATCATGATTAAACATACCCATAATTTTTGGCAAAACATTTTCTGCAATGGTATGACTGGCCCCCAAATTCAGGCTTCCACGAAGTTCTCCCACCAATTCATGAATGTGTTGCTCGGATTGCTCAACGAGGTTCAGTATTTGATTAACATACTTCACCAATACTTCACCAAAACGAGTTAGTTTAAGTTTTTTATTGGATCGATCAAACAGTTTAGCACCATAATGTTGCTCGAGTAAATAAATATTATGGTTAATGGTTGGTTGAGACAATTCTAGTAATTTGCTAGCCTTAGTAATGTTCTCAGTTTGCGCAAGGATTTTAAAAACCTTGAAATGAGAAAGGTTCATGGTATCACCTACTATTCTGCCTATTACGATTAATATTCCTTATTTTAAACTCTAAAACAACTTTTGTCTGCCAAATTGCTGACAAAAGAAAAAAGTTTATGTGAGCATATTCCTGTGCAACAAATAATAGACCATGATGTCGAATATCACTTCTTTTTTAGATATAATAGTAATGTTGTATAAAAAGGTATTTAGGAGGTCATTGTGGATTTTCTTGTTCATGAAGAAGCCCAAGGTTATATCCGAGCGTTATTACCGAAGAGGGAAAGCATATTTTATGAAATGGAAAAGGAAGCGAAAGATAAAATTATCCCCATTGTTGAACCGGAAATTGGACATCTTTTATATTGGCTGGCCTTTACAAAAGGGAGTCAAAAAGTATTAGAAATTGGGACTGCCATAGGCTATTCAACACTTTGGTTAGCAAAGGCTGTCTTGCCACGGGGCGGTAGAATTACGACCATGGAGATCAATGAACCCAGGGCAGATGCTGCTCGTAAATTTTTTAAAAAGGCTGGGGTGGAGCAGCAAATAGAACTGGTTTTTGGAGACGCCAGGGAATTGCTTTACACACAAAATGGTACATACGATTTTATTTTTTTAGATGCAGCCAAGGGAAAGTATATAGAGTTTTTGGATAAGTGTATAGAATTATTGGAACCAGGGGGGTTATTGGTAGCGGAAGATGTGTTTATGCGAGGAATGGTTATATCTGGAGAAATTGATAAAAGACGCAATAAAACCGCGGTTTCCCGCCTTAAGGCTTATTTGAAACTAGTAATGGAACATAATCTTCTAGAAACCGTTGTTTTACCAGTGGGAGACGGAGTGGCTATTAGTACAAAAAAGTATAAAGAATTAAAGAAATAAAGTACAAACCTTTTTTGAGGGTGATGTATGTCTTGTTGACGAATATGCCGATTCTACATATAATTACCTTTGTGCCAAAATACGGTATGCTATTTTTAAAAATACTTTTTTTTACCCATTCTCTAAAATGAAAATATTTAATGATTAAATAAGTAAATAGATAAAGTTCGTATAGAAAATTTGGACAAATTCGTGTTATAATTCTCTAAAGCCTTTAAAAATAAAGATTTTTAACTTAATTTTACCATTAAATGCTAATAAGTCTGGCTTTTTTATATTGCACAGTTCGTAAGGATTGTCATATAATTACTTTGGACAATTTGTCGAAGAAAGTAATATCCTTGATCAATATGAGAGCAGTAATATAGTTACACTTGTTTTTTTAGCAATCAAAGGACTGTGCCATGAGGTCATGTGGTTAGTGAATTTTCATTTAGCCTTGAAGTTTTTAGTTAATTAATAAGGTTTTGTGTCTTTCCCCCCTTACAAAAGGCCTAATGTTTTGCGGTAAAGACCTGTTCAACGGTGAGAAAGATACTGAAAAATAATTTTATATCAAGGAGGTATGTTCACTTGTTGCTGACGGTATTTGCTTATTTTTCCATTCTAGCATTCATCGGTCTCTCTCTGTACAAGGCTTACCAGTATGCCAAAATGCCCATGCATGGTCGCTGGGAACTGTACCCGGTTCCTAAAGAACCCGGTGAAAAAGGTCATTATGGTGGTTCCTACTACGAAGATCTAGAATACTGGAACAAACCAAGAGAAGTTTCCCATGCAGGCGAACTCATAGACATGTTAAAAGAAATGTTGTTTATTAAAAATTTGTTTGTTAACCAGAAACGTCAGTGGTGGCTGTCCTATGCACTACATTTGGGCATTTATCTATTAGGATTATGGGCTGTTCTATTGGCAGTGGGTGCTATTATGGAATTAGCTGGCGTTCCTTTAACCACTGCTGAGGGAGTAAGCACCAATGCTTTTGCTTCCTTGGTATATTATGTTACCTTTGCAGCCGGTGCTGCCGGTGCTATATTACTGGCATTCGGGTCCCTAAGCTTGTTTTTAAAAAGAGTTTTAAACAACACCTTTGCTAAATACACAACACCTCAGGAATATTTTAACTTATTTTTCCTGTTTGCTGTTGTGGCTTCTGGTTTAGTAGTTTGGAGCGGTGACCCTGGTTTTAATTATGGTCGTGAAATTCTTAAAGCAATGTTTACATTTGCGCCTATTCAGGCTGATACTGCTTTAACCATCCACATCCTGTTATTGGGTGCTGTAATGATCTACATCCCCCAAACTAAAATGAGTCACTACGTGGGCAAATACTTTGCTTTCCATAAAGTTCTGTGGGACAACGATCCCAACATCAGAAATTCTAAGATGGAAAACGTTGTAAGAGAGGCCATTAGTTACAAACCCAAAGCCTCCTGGTCCGCACCTCATATCAACCCTGCAGCACAGCAGGACAAGAAGTAAGTTGAAAGAACGAAGATAGGAGGTATTAGTAATGGGTGATATTAGACCTCAGGATATGGGAAAACCCTCTGAGCAGTTAACTAAAGTAGAAAATTTGATGCCCCTACCGGCACCCTACGACAAACCCGGCATGGAGCCGGACTTTAAAGCGATTAAAGATAGTTGGAAAGAAAGTTACTGCACAACTCTGGATGGTTTTGTTGGTAATGAAGCACTGGTTAGACCTAAAACCAAAGAAGAAGAAGAGGACTTTGTACAAGGTTTCTTAAGAGGGTTGGAAAAGTTATTCTCCGATGAAACCAACAGAAACTATTTGCAACCTTTCCTGCTTTCCTTTGAGTACTGTGCAAAATGTAATACCTGTTCCGAAGCGTGCCATGTGTTTAAAGCCAGTGGTGAGCAAGAAATTTACAGACCTATTTTCCGTTCCGAAGTTTTTCGTAAAATTGCTAAAAAACATTTCAACGGCAGTGGCTTCTGGAGTAAGTTTAACGGTGGCGATATTGATATCAATGCAGAAACCGTTCTTCGACTGGGCGAACTGGCCTATCGCTGTAACCTTTGCCGTCGTTGTGCTCAGACCTGTCCCTTGGGCCTTGATAACGGCTTGCTGGCAAGGGAAATTAGAAAGGTCTTTAGTATGGAACTGGGTATTGCGCCCAAGCCACTACACGAAAAGGGTTCTATGTTACAGTTGAAAACTGGTTCCAGTACCGGTATCACCAAGGAAGCCTTCCTTGATATGATAGAATTTCTGGAAGAGGATCTTTACGAAAGAACCGGCAAGCAGTATAAAATCCCAGTAGACAAAAAAGGTGCTGATATTCTCTTAACTCACAACGCCGGTGAGTATATGGCTTGGCCTGAGAACCCTGCTGCTTTTGTTATTCTCTTTGAAGAAGCTGGTTTGGACTGGACCCTGAGCAGTGACATGATCGGTTATGATAATGTTAACTATGGTCTATTTTACGATGATGCCCAAGCTAGAAAAATTGGTCTGGCTCAAGTTAAAGCCGGTAAAGACCTTGGTGTTCGAAGAATCGTTATCGGTGAGTGCGGTCACGCCCACAAGGCAGCCATGGTAGCCATTGACCGAGCCATGGTAGGTGCAGATAACATTCCCCGGGAGAGCTTCCTGCCCTTACTGCGGGATTTAGTTAAGAAAGGTGTTTACAAACTTGACCCAGCCCGTAACGATTTCCCGGTTACAATGCACGATCCCTGTAACGTAGCTCGGATGATGGGTGTTATTCAGCCACAACGCGACATTATTAAAGAAGTTTGTCCCCAATTCAGGGAAATGTATCCCCACGGTGCTAAAAACTTCTGCTGTGGTGGTGGAAGTGGTTTTGCTATTATGAATTCCTTTAACTTCCCTGAGTTTAGAAATAAAGTATCTAGCAGAATGAAATTCAAACAGATTCTGGATGCCTTCCAAGGGGTAATGGAAGACGATACACCGAAATACGTATGTGCACCTTGCTCAAACTGTAAGGGGGCTATCCGTGACATTCTTGAGTATTACCATGCCACTGCTAAATTTAACGTTCATTACGGTGGTTTGGTTGAACTGATAGTAAATGCCATGGTTAAATTTGACAGACCGTTCTTAGAGTTTTTAGACGAAGAAGAATGGATTGCCAAACACGTTAAAAAATAAATCTAGTATATTGAACAATCCAGCCTTTAATGACTGGGTTGTTTTTTTATTGTAATAGTCTGGTTGGAGATTCAACTAGACTGGCCATTTCATGGGACAACATCAATAATGTTTGTGCATAATCCATCAGCGGAGCGGCCATGTCCTGTCCTAAGTATTTCATAATATAGGGCGTGGCAAAGAGGTAAGCATCAGCCAGTCGAATTAATAACATACTAGAAGCAATTAATTCACCTTGATCCAGAGCAGAAATGATGATTTGAGATAATTCCTCCATAGCTTTAAAATAACGATGATGCTCTTCAGAGTTTATAAAAAAAATTGTTGTTTTAGGGATTATAGCATCATAGGTTTTTAAAAAATGTAACAAATAATCATAGAAGGCCATTTCACCAAGGGCTGTATATCGGATTCCAACAGTTGCAGTGGAACCATATACAGCCAAGGCTTGATTAATACAATAATAAGCAATGCGATTTTCCTTTGGATCTAAAACTCTCATTCTTTGTGCATATTCTAAACGGGATTGTATTTTTTTGGTTGATTGAAAGACAAGATCGTCGAAGGGATCGCTACCTTTGCATGTGTCACAGTGGCCGTCATTCGATGAGCTACAACAAGATTGTTCTGAAGAAGGTGATGGATTACTATATTGCCGAGTTGACTCAAGTTCCAAAGCCCTTTGTATTTCTTCCTGAGAATTAAAGAATTGAGCGATACGTTTATTAGTAACAGAATAAAATTTATAAAAATGTTTTATGTATAAAAGTTCTAATCCATAATATAAAGTATTAGTAAATTTATCTAAAGTCTTGGTTAATTCCTGGTCTGTAGGAACATGCAGGATAACAACATTTTGACTGCGCCACTCAGGATTTTCATGCTCAAGGGTTCCCTGAATAAAATCTTGTAAAAACAGCCAATAAATTGATTGATCTTTACTATCTACAATTATTAAAAACACAGGAACCTTTGCTTCATCCATAGACCAATTTAGTTCTTCCGAAGTAAATGGAAGTAGGATCCTTTCATTTTCTAACTGCAGAGCAGTTGGAACGATAAGACGTACAGAAAACTGAAGACCCTTTGGAGTTTGTCCATCGAAAAAATCAATGTCATAGTCTAAATGCTTACTTGTATTTTTCTTAACAGCCCAAGTGGTAGGCAAACAGTTTAAAAATAAATCATGAGGTTTTTGAGATATTGATGCCATCCCAGAGAAGGATATAGAGGTGTTATTGGTTTTATCTAGCCAATTGACTGAATCAAACATATTTTTACCTCCCTCAATAAAATAAATTTTTCTTTCATTTACTCACTCATTCTTACAATTTCAAGCACATACAAACAAGGTTCAAAGGAATAATTTTAAATAAATTACATTATATGGTTGGTGGGGGTGTAGCCAATCAAAGGCTACGCCTAATTTTACAGATTATGGTTGCACAATGGATCTCCACATGTACCCTTGTGGTTTACCCTCCCACGTCTCACGGGGTCCAATATATGGCCCTTACATTCCTTCGTTCTACCTCTCAAGGGGTGGAGGCCAGGTATGCTCCTTTGCTGGGTCATGCCCGTATGGAAATATTAGTTCCCGGCTTCTCCGTGCTTCGTTTGTCTATCCAATTCATTGTGAATAAGTGTTAATATTTAATAGCCTTTTAAGCAGCTTCCTGTAATTGCTCTTGGCGTACAACGCCTAATACTTGCTCCGCGTCATATGGAGTTTGTTTACTGCCTATGGTGAACAAAATACGAATCAATTTTCCACAGAGGGCAACTATGGATTGCTTTTTCTTTAAGGGATTTCCATGCCTTGTTATTAAATATTGGTGGATGGCCTTAAACTCTCGGTTTTTTGCAACCATGACTAACACAGTCTTAAATAACAAGGCCCGCAGCCGGGGGCGCCCCCGTTTACTGATTCGTGATTGTCCCTTGTGTTTACCAGAACTGTTCTCTTTTAGGTTTAGGCCCGCCAACTTTATGATTTGTTGCCCATGTTCATATCCTTTTAAGTCGCCTACTTCTGCAAGAAATCCGGCTACTGTAACCAAACCGACTCCTGGAATGGTCATCATTTCTGTGCTTCCAGGTATTTGTTGCAGTAACTCTTGAACTGCTTCCATCAGGATTTCCATCTGTTTGCACAGGATGTCATATTGTTCAAGTAGCATCCTTATTTCATGACGGGCAAACTCTATCCCTGTGGATAGTCCGATGGATTCTCTAGCAACCTGCATTAGTTTGTTAGCTCTTTTTATACCAACTGCCCGTTTAATCTCAGTTTTCCACAGGGTTACAATTGCCTCTGTGCCTGTTTTGATGACTTCCCGGGGGAGTGGACAAGTATTTAATATCATCAAGGATGCTTTGCCTTCCCAATCTTTGAAAACACTTGTGTACTCGGGGAAGTACCGGTCAAGCCAGTTGTGGATTCTACCTTTTACTCGGTTAAGGTCTTGATTAAGACGGTCCCTTTGAACCATTCCCACCCGCAGTTCCGCATAGACACCTGTGGGTAAGTTGGGTTCTGAGTAACGGCCATCTTTTACTAATTGGGCAATTACCCTTGCATCTTTGATGTCGTTCTTTGTGGGCGAGTTATCATCTAATTCCTTGCTTCTCTTAACATGCAACGGATTTACAACTACAACTGGTACACCTTCTTTGCGCAAAAACTCAGCCATTGGTAACCAGTAGTGTCCTGTGGGTTCGATACCTACCAGAGCATGATCCTTACCGTGCTCTACCATCAAGGTTCTAATCCAATGCATCAGCTTGGTTAAGCCCGCCCTAGTGTTGTCAAAGACCAAGCGTTTCCCCAACTCGATACCCCTAAAATCCTGGGCACGTGCCACGTGTTTAGATTTGGCAATATCGGCTCCAATAATTAAAGTTGATTCAGTGAGTTGCTCAATTCTTTGTTTTTGTTTATAATTCATTTTGAAGTACCTCCTGTGTGATTAAATTAGGGGTCGGTCGCCTAGATAGCTCGACACCCAGTATATTACAGGAGGTGCTTTTCTTTTACAAAGACCATTTTATTTCCTTACAGGAATGCTCCTTAGAACCTCAAAAAAGTACGATCATTTATTTGGATTAAAGCAAGTGAGTCCATATATAATAGCACATTTTAATATGTTTGGAAAATTCTAAATTTATAAAATGAAAATATAAAAAAGAAGTCTATGGGGAATCATTGCTCCCTGAACACTATATGAATATTTCGCTATGCTTATAGTTCATATTAGCATGATTTAGGAATCTTTTCAATATTATTGAGAATATATTAAAGTTTTTAATTATTTAGGCATAAATAGCTTCATCCCCCCAGAGTAATGTCCTGATCTTGATACCACATAAGAGCTTCGTAGAATTGTTCAGAACGAAAATTTGGCCAAAGGTCTTCAACTACATAAAAATCTGCGTAAATGGATTGGACAGGGAGAAAACCACTTAACCTTCTACGTCCACCCCAGCGTATGATTAAGTCAATTCTAGAAATATCCTTGGAAGCAATTTTTTCGTGAAAGTAAGAAGAATCCATTGAATTGTTGTTAAATGCCTGATTCAAATCCCATTTCCAACCATAATTTACCAAAAAGTTAATCTTAATCCGATTACTGCCAAAGATTTTGCGGGTGGTATAGGGAAGTAATTCCTTTGGAAACTGAGCAGATTCATGATTGCCAATCACCAGCAATGAGGCATCTCGGTTAGCCAATATGTTAACTGCATCCACACAGGCTTTCTGAAAGGCTTTTTTTTGCACTGGGGGTCGCTTGGTATTATCAACGGTAAAACCATAAAAGGTTATTTCTGGTATACCTAATTCCAAACATATTTGATATAGATCAAACCCAGGGGTAATGCCATGGTCATAACCAGCTTCCTTTGCCAGGCCCTGGTTTTGAGCCCATCTTCTATTGCCGTCCGGAATAATGCCAATATGCTTTGGGAGACGTTTGAATTTTGGTATCATATTACACCTCATAACCATTTAGGCAATATTAGTTCGAGGTTAATATGAGCAGAATTTAGCTATTCTATACATAAACCAGTGGATTATCTTAAGTATTGTTTAATATATGGGCGATTTCATTTCCATCCAGAACCTTGCTAATAAATAATCCTACATGTTCTGACAAGGAAACCTCTGTTGGCAGAATAGGACGATGCTTGTGATCAAATAGTATTCTTATCTTTGGGAAGCGCGAATAGCCCCTGGGAGTTTCTAATACCACTGCAATTTCTTTGTTGTTCAATTGAACAAGGGTTCCACTGGGATAGGCCGCAATATTGTAGAGAAAACCTTTAACGATATGATCCTTAAATAGGTAATTTCCGGAGGCAGCACACATTTCAAAGGCCTCATGGGAAGGATATGCCTTACGATAAATCCGATTAGCTGTTAGGGCATCGAACTTATCGGCAATTGCCACTATTTGAGCATACTCATGAAATTTATGCCCTGATAAACCAGAGGGGTAACCAGAACCATCAAGGCTTTCATGGTGTTGCAAGGCAATAATGGCCTGTTCTCTTTCTAATTCCTTGGATGAAGTAATAAGTTCATGGCCATAGTAAGGGTGTTTTTGCATAATAGCAAACTCAGCATCTGTTAATTTAGAAGGTTTATTTAAAATATGATCTGGAATTTTTACCTTGCCAAGATCGTGCAATAAGGCGCCAACTCCCAAAACAGCTAATTGATCGCTGGTATAACCTAATGTCATTCCAGTCATAAGTGATAATACACAAACATTAACAGAGTGGGCAAAGGTGTAATCGTCTTGAGTTCGTAAGTCAGTTAAATTGAACATTAGTGAATGGTTTTTAGAAAACAATGAATCAGTAAAATCTCTCACTGTATTGTAGAGAGATGAAGGTTTAATGACAAGTTTTCCAGATTCTTTTGTCTCTAATAGGATGTTTTTAATCTGTTGAACAGCAGCAGTACGAGTTTCAATTGTAATAATGTCCTCGATTAAATAATCCTTTAGTAAACCATTATCCACGTAGACGTAGGGGACTCCCAGCTCCATTAAATTTTTGATATAACGGGGAGTTAGAATGGTATTTACTTTAAGTAGTATCTCACCCATACTGCTATAAACGGTACGGCCTAGCTTCATACCGGGCTCTAAAGAAAAAATATCCACTCTTCGCAAAAAACATCCCCCCTGAAGTAAGTAAATAAAAAATTCTGTAAATAAACGGCATATTCCTTTTGAAAATAAAAATATAATAAAAATATAAGAAACTAAACTAAAATATTCTAAATTTTCTTTATTATTTTGCGTTTAATGATTGACATTTAATTACAAAAGTAATATTTATAAGTTAGTTATATATAATTTGCTAACACAAATAAAAATTAAAGGCGGTGATAATAGCTAAATAGCGGTTTATAACTGATGAAAAAGTGGTAAGGAGGGAAAGTATGATTCACACCGACACAAACGCGTCTGTCAGTGGTAAGGTACCCATGTTAAAAAACGAAGACTGGTGGGCAGTCTGGCTAGGTCTGTTTATCTTTGTTCTAGGCCTGGGCCCAATCTTTGGCGCTGATTTACTAGGTTGGGTTGTCAAAGTAACTACTTGGACAGATATTTCTAAATCCTTTGGACCAATGTCTAAGGCATACAAGGAAACAATGTCTGGTCCTGCATCGCTCTTCCTCACCTATCTTTTTATGCTGGTGCTGACAACAATTGGGGCAAAAGCAATGGGGGCCAGTGTAAAAAGGTTTGCCATTGGATTTACTACAATATTTGTTATAACAATTCTTTGTATGATAGTTGGAGAAAATGCCTATATTGCTGCCAGTCCTGATAAACAAGCTAAATTGGGGATTTCCTGGTCCATGGGGCTGGGTGAGATGGGTTTTATTATTGCTATGATTGTGGGTCTGGTGATTGGAAACTTCTTTCCCAAAGTAGCTAACTACTTGGAAGAAGCAGCCAAGCCCGAGTGGTTTATTAAAACAGGTATTGTTATCCTTGGCGCAGCCATTGGCGTTAAAACCCTTGGTGCCCTTGGACTAGCCAGTACAGTTATTATTCGGGGAATATGTGCTGTGGTCGAAGCCTATTTAATTTATTGGCCTGTGGTGTATTTTATTTCTCGTAAATATTTTAAATTTACTCCGGAATGGGCGGCACCTCTGGCTTCCGGTATTTCCATATGTGGTGTTTCCGCAGCCATTGCCACCGGTGGGGCTATCCGTTCTCGTCCCATCGTTCCTGTGATTCTTTCTGCAGTTATTATTGTGTTTGTTGCTGTCGAAATGTTAATTTTACCATGGCTTGGTCAAACATTTTTGTATGAAGAGCCGATGGTTGCCGGAGCCTGGATGGGTCTGGCGGTAAAAAGTGATGGTGGCGCAGTGGCCAGTGGAGCCATTACGGACTCAATGATCCGGGCCAAAGCTTTAAAGGAAACCGGGGTTAAATATGAAGAGGGCTGGATGCTCATGGCTGCCACCACCACAAAGGTGTTTATTGATATCTTTATTGGGGTATGGGCATTTATACTTGCAATTATCTGGTCTGTATTTAAACTTAATGAGAAGGGCGGTAAAAGTTCTGCCGGGGAAAGGGGCAGAGTTTCTGCCAGTGAAATATGGGATCGCTTCCCCAAATTTGTCATTGGTTTTGCCCTCACCTTTATCCTACTGCTGATTTGGGGTCTCAACGATCCTGGTATTGTGAAGGCTGCCAAGACAGGCACAGATCATGCAAACGGTTTTAGAACCCTGTTCTTTGCTTTATGTTTCTTCTCCATTGGTCTAATTACCAATGTGCGCAAACTATGGGATGCTGGGATGGGACGCATTGTAGCTGTATATACCATATGCTTATTTGGCTTCATCCTCTGGGTAGGTTTATTCATCTCCTGGATTTTCTACCACGGTATCCTGCCACCGATCGTTGGCTAAAAAACCGGGAGTAAAAGGGAGGTAATTGAATGGCAGAAGTCAAAATCAGAGATATTAATCAACCGATGAGAACATCTCAACAGATTGATTACGAAGATGAGTGGTTTGAATTGCAACCCATTGAGAAAAAACTGATAGCCTATTCGCTAACTCTGGGGCTTTCTTTGCTGTTACTCTTTATCTTTATTTTCAAACCGTTTCATTAAAGTCTCTTTTCAAACCCGCTGCTTGCAGTGGGTTTTTTATTCAAAAAATTAATACAAAAAACAAAAATATCAAGACAAATATGCATGTAAATTGTTGAAAAAATTGCAGTATAATGATACCTTTCAGACAACCAGAGGGGGTTAACCCGATTTAACATTTATGGTAAAAAAAGGAATTAAATAACTTTTATCGTATAAATTTATAAACGAAATAATTAAAGAGGGTGGGACAAACCATGGAATCTTTTCCTGGTGAAATTGACCGATTTTTGTTTCATGAAGGATCCCATGTTAGAAGTTATAAAATATTTGGGGCCCATTCTGCAATACAAGACGGACTAGCAGGTGTTCGATTTACATTATGGGCTCCCAATGCAGCCGATGTTCGACTCGTTGGGGATTTCAATGAATGGCAGGGTCATTTGCACAGAATGAAGAGAGTGAAGGATAGTCCCATATGGAGTCTTTTTATTCCGGGGTTACCAGAGAATTCTCTGTATAAATACGAAATTTATACTCATCAGGGAGAAGTGTTGTTAAAGGCGGATCCCTATGCTTTTTTCTCAGAAATGAGGCCAGCTACTGCGTCTCGGGTTTTTAACATAGAAGATTATCAATGGCAAGACCAGGCTTATCAGGAACAAAAAAAGCAGCAATCCATGTATAAACAACCAGTAAATATCTATGAAGTGCACCTAGGATCTTGGAGAAGAAAAAAGGATGTTTTTTTAAATTATCAAGAATTAGCAAATCAATTAATTGATTATGTTATAGATATGGGATATACCCATATAGAACTTTTGCCGGTGATGGAATGCCCCCTGGATGCATCCTGGGGGTACCAGCTTACCGGATATTATGCGGTTACTAGTCGTTATGGCACTCCCTTTGATTTTATGTATTTTGTGGATCAGTGCCATCAAAGGGGTATTGGGGTTATCTTAGATTGGGTACCGGCCCACTTTTGTAAAGACGGGCATGGACTGGGTTATTTTGATGGTGGAACTCTCTACGAATCGGCCAATCACAAGCGAGCCGATAACAGGCAGTGGGGTACTGTAAATTTTGATTTATCTAAACCTGAAGTCCGAAGCTTCCTAATATCCAATGCTTTATTTTGGTTGGATGTGTATCATATTGATGGTCTGCGGGTGGATGCAGTGGCCTATATGTTGTATTTGGATTACGGTCGGGCTGAAGGTGAATGGGACCCCAATCAGTTCGGGGGCAAGGAAAATCTGGATGCCATTTGCTTCATGAAAAAATTAAATGAATTTGTGTTTAAGTATTACCCCAATACCCTTATGATTGCCGAAGAATCCACGGCTTGGCCCCTGGTAACCCGACCAACTTATTTAGGTGGGTTAGGTTATAACTACAAGTGGAACATGGGCTGGATGAATGACATTCTCCGATACATGCAGATGGATCCGATTCATCGAAAATGGCACCACAACCTGTTAACCTTTTCCTTTATGTATACATTCTCGGAAAATTATATCCTGCCATTGTCCCATGACGAGGTGGTACATGGAAAAAAGTCTTTGCTTGATAAAATGCCCGGTGATTATTGGCAAAAATTTGCCAATCTAAGACTATTATATGGCTATATGATGGCCCATCCAGGGAAGAAACTCTTGTTTATGGGTGGAGAATTTGGTCAGTTTAGCGAATGGAATGAAAACCAAAGTCTGGATTGGCAGCTTCTTGACTACGACTTACATAAAAAAATGCATGATTATGTGAAGAATCTAAATCACTTTTACAGGGCGGAAAAATCCCTTTGGATGTTGGATCACCATGAAAGTGGATTTCAATGGATTGATCCCCATGATTACACACAAAGCATTATTACTTTTATGAGAAAAGGTACAAACCCAGAAGAGTTTATCATTGGTATTTTCAATTTTACGCCGGTAGTTCGGGAAGGATATCGTATTGGTGTACCCCGACTAGGAGAATATCATGAAGTATTTAACAGTGATTGGATTGCTTTTGGGGGCTCCGGAGTGATAAATCATCCATCAATGGCAGAGGATACCTCCTGGCATAATCAACCTTTTTCTCTGTCAATGAGAGTACCACCCTTAGCAGTTGTTTTTTTAAAACTAAAATAATAGTGTGGATAAAAGTAGGTTTAAAGAAGCCCAGCGGTGATATGTCAAGAGAATGATTCTAAAAAATTGGAAATTAATTTAACAAAAGTGTACCCTATACCCTAAAAAAGGGTATACAAAATAAGCCCACCAGTTAAGCAAAGAAAAATTCCCTTTAAATGGTGTAAATGGAAAAGAGAGTAGATTTTAGGGTAAAGACGTTACCCCCTCCTCTCTGGTGAAGTGTACAGTTGCCTGGTGTTTAGTAGCGAAAACACCAACCGTACCAGTTTTCTAGCGGTTAAGACGAGAGCCCTTTTATGTTTGTGTTTTGGTACTTCATCATATTTCTTTTGGTAGAAGTCTTTGTACTCAGGAACATGCTTCCGTACAGAATCAGCAGCCTGAATTAAGTAATAACGAAGATACTTGTTCCCGGTCCTGGTTCTGCTGGTATCTTCGGCTTCAAATTCACCTGATTGATGTTGGTTCCAAGTTAAACCGGCATATTTAGCCAGAGCATTATGGTCTTTAAAGCGTTGGATATCTCCGGTTTCTGCCATGATTCCGGCGGTAAAAACATCTCCAATCCCTTTAACGGAAGTTAAAGTTTGGGGAAGGCCCTTCATGATTTTGGCGATTTCTTTGTCCAGTTTTTTCACTTCCGATTCCATATGTTTAATTACATTAAGCATAGTGGCCAAAGAAATATTCACAGGGTCAGCCATCGCCTTGTTCAGTCGATAAGAAGACCGGGCAATTTTTTGAAGATAAAGAGCAATTTCCTCCGGATTATCGAAACGGTTTTTCCCTTTATCCTTTAAGAAATCAACCAGTTCTTCCATAGACATGGCTACAATTTGTTCCGGTTCTAGTTCTTGGATAACAGCAAGACAGGTGCTGCCAAAAAGATTGGAAAATGGGTTATCCTGGCGTAAACCACTAAACTTTAAGAAGACCTGATTAAGAAAATAGGTTTTGTCCCGAGTGATATTTTGCATCAGGTGAAATCGTGTCCTTGTAAGCCTCTGCAAAGCCTCGTATTGAATAATGTCTTTCATGGCATGAGGTAGTCGACCAAAACGAAGGTGGTCTGCAATTACCCAGGCATCGATGCGGTCGTTCTTTGGGAGGGTGTCATACCCCTTTTTGAAACGGGCCACTTTTCGTGCATTAAGAACGTAAATCTGTGTATCTTTTTGGGGGCAAGTGGTTTGAAGCTGTTCTTGCAAATAGTGAGCAAGGTGCCAACCCAGATTTGAAGTTGCCTCCATACCAATTCGAAGGGATTGACTTTTGATTCTATCAGATGTATCAACAATCTTTTGAATGAGGGTGTCGGCCCCCTGCCGATTGTTGTGAATAGAAAAAGAAGCCAATGCCCCTCCGTCTCCATCCATAAATTGTACATGGTGAGACTGTAAGCTAACGTCTATTCCCACCAACATTTGTGACATAGGATCACCTCCCTGTTCTAAAAAATCAGGTTGGTCTCAGACCTGGGTGCCCATGGGAACCATCGAAAGCTGCCTCGTCATCAGCACTCATCATTAACATGAAGACAATTCGGGGTGCTACTCCCCCTTCATGGAAAGAGGTGCAACCAGCGGTTAGATCATCGATGATGGATCATGGGTAGCAGGCTTATTAAGCAGTACCAAAAGGTCCGCAAGGAGGGAAAGAAATATCCCGAGAACAACCTGTTAATCCCATTGTCCCATGGGGAGGTCTGAACTGCCAGACAATAATTGGAAGTGTAAAAAAGGCAATAGAAAACCGACCCGGTCAGGAAACCTCAAAAGAAATCTCCAGGGGGCCGGCATTAAGAATCACAATATCTTAAATTATGGAGCTGTAGTTATTAGTATCTACTCTCCCTGATCAGGGATTGACTGTGGATAATCTTGTATGTTTTCTAAACATCACCACCATATTTAGGGTACTTAGACTCAGTTTAGACAATGACCTTATCCACATAAACAATAGCCGCGCGACTGACTGGTACCATTATTGCACCCAGTGTGGAATTGGTTATCATTTTAGCTGGTCTCGATACCCGTTATCGAGAACCGGTTCTCATACATGGACTCCACCTTATTCCATTTATGGAAATTAGGTTTGTCCAGTGAATCTATTACTATTATACGAGGAGGGGGAAAATGCAAAGGAAAGAGTGTGTGGCAATGCTGCTGGCTGGTGGGCAGGGCAGTCGACTGGGGGTATTAACTAAGAAACTGGCAAAACCTGCTGTACCCTTTGGCGGGAGATATAGAATTATTGATTTTACCTTAAGCAATTGCAATAATTCTGGCTTTGATACCGTGGGAGTCTTGACTCAATACCAGCCACTGGCCTTAAACACCTATATTGGCATTGGTAGTCACTGGGATCTGGATCGAAAAAACGGAGGCGTTACGGTGTTACCCCCCTTTGTAAAAGAAATGGGAGGTGAATGGTATAAAGGTACTGCTAACGCGATTTACCAAAACATTGAGTTTGTTGATCAATATAAGCCTAAGTACATCCTAATTCTTTCTGGTGACCATATTTATAAAATGGATTATTCTCTGATGTTGGATTTTCATAAAGAAAAACAGGCAGACGCCACCATTGCTGTGATTGAGGTTCCCTGGCAGGAAGCCAGTGGTTTTGGCATTATGAATACAGCCAAGGATGCTAGAATTGTTGAATTTGAGGAGAAGCCAAAGGTTCCCAGGAGTAACCTGGCATCCATGGGAGTCTATATTTTTAATTGGGAACTGCTTAAAGCATACTTGGAAGAGGATGAAAGGAATCCCCGATCCAGTAATGACTTCGGTAAAAACATCATTCCTTTGATGCTGGAAGCAGGTCAAAGAATGTTTGCCTATCCCTTTAAGGGTTATTGGCGAGATGTGGGCACCATAGAGAGCTTATGGCAGGCCAACATGGATTTGTTATTAGAAAACCCTAAATTAGATCTAAATGACCAAAAATGGAGGATTTATTCCGTAACACCCCATCAGCCACCTCAATATGTGGCACCCAGTGCTAGGGTTAACTGTTCGTTAATAAATGAGGGATGTATGGTTTTTGGAAATGTTTATCATAGCATCTTGTTTCCGGGAGTAGACATCGGTAAAGGTTCCACCATTCGGGAGTCAGTCATTCTGTCCAATGTAAAAATTGGTAAAAATGTAATAGTAGAAAGGGCCATTGTGGGGGTTGAAACAATCATAGAGGATAATTGCCATATTGGGTGCAAGGAGAATAGTTGTCCAGAAGATTGTTCCAGGATAACGGTGGTAGAGGGAAATATTATAGTACCAACGGGTTCATTTATCAAAAAGGATTGTCAGCTTGTTGGTAAGGCTGGTTAGGTACTTCAGAGGAGAGGTGATAACATGAAAAATGTTATGGGGATTATTAATATAATGGAAAACGAAGATTTTTTAATGGAACTCAGTTATCACCGTCCAGTGGCGGCAGTCCCCTTTGGGGGACGTTACCGAATGATCGATTTTGTTTTATCCAATATGGTTAATTCTGGCATCCAAAATGTAGGAATCCTTGTACAGAATAGCTATCGGGCCTTGATGGATCATTTGGGTCGTGGAAAAGAATGGGATTTAGATCGTAAAAGGGACGGTTTATTCTTTTTACCCCCAGATCAGTATAACGGTCAAGGGATATACAGGTGGGATTTGCGCCACTTTTATACTCACCTGGATTATATTAATTATAGCCGACATAAATATGTTCTTATCTCCGGTAGCAACATGCTTTGTAACATTAACTATCAAGAAGCATTTGAATTTCATCAAGCTATGAATGCAGATATCACACTAATTTATAAGGACATGGAGAGTATCCGGGACAATCTGCCGCAAAGTAGTTTTATTGATATAGCAGAGGATGGAAGAATATTTGGCCTGGAAATTTCACCAACTAAGATAAACAGTTTTAAAATGTCCATGGAAATGTGTTTAATGAAAAAATCTTTGCTGGTTGATTTAATTAATTGTTGTTATTCCCGGGGAGAATGTGACTTGATTAGGGATGGGTTTATCAAGAATCTCCACCGGCTTAGAGTTTATGGGTTCCCTTATCAGGGATACTTGGCGACCATTGATAATATTCAAAGCTATTATAAACACAGTATGGATTTGTTGAAACCAGAAATCTGGAGAAAACTTTTTTTTGAGCAAGGGCTTATCTATACAAAACCCAAAGACGGAGCACCTACAAAATATAATGAAGGGGCCAGAGTCAGTAACGCCCTAATAGCCAATGATTGTATTATCGATGGCTTTGTGGAAAACAGTATTATTTTTAGAGGGGTGAAAATTGGACGAGGTGCCCATGTTAAGGACAGTATTATTATGCAGAAGTGTGATATTCAGGAAGATGCTGTGATTGAAAGTGTTATAGCTGATAAAGAGGTTATTGTTACAAAAGTAAAACATTTAAAAGGTGAAAAACACTACCCCCTAGTGATTAAAAAAAGAACCATTATTTAGCGAAAAACCAAATTAGTAAAGGTAAGAATAAGGCCTTTTTATACCCATAGGGTGTAAATGGGCTAAGAATAAAGGTGGAAACTGCCTATGAAAGTATTGTTTGCAGCCTCGGAAGGGGTTCCCTTTGTTAAAACCGGTGGTTTGGCAGATGTCATAGGTTCATTGCCAAGGCATTTAAAAAGCCAAGGGTTTGACGTAAGGGTTATCCTGCCTAAATACAGTGACATACCGATTTGCTTTAGGGAACAAATGCTAAAGCTAACTGATTTTATGGTTCCACTGGGATGGAGAAACTTGTATTGTGGCATAGAAAAACTTAAATATGATGGAATTATCTTTTACTTTATTGATAATGAATTTTATTTTAAAAGGCAAGGATTATATGGGTTTGAGGACGATGCCGAACGATTTGCCTTCTTTGACCGGGCTATTTTAGAAGTCTTGCCGCGTATTGATTTTCAACCTAATATTATCCACTGTCATGACTGGCACACTGGAATGATCAGTACTTTTCTTAAATCGCATTATAGAAATAACCCCTTTTACCAGGATATACGAACGGTGTTCACCATTCATAATTTGCAATACCAAGGAGTTTTTCCAAGGACTATTTTACAAAATGTACTGGGTTTGGGAAATGAATACTTTGGGCTGGATGGCCTTGAATTTTACGGACAGGTAAGCTTTATGAAAGGGGGGGTGAACTACTCTGACATCCTAACCACTGTGAGTGAAACCTATGCGGAGGAAATTCAATTGCCACAATATGGTGAGCAATTGGACGGACTTTTAAGACATCAAAAAAGGAAACTTCACGGAATATTAAATGGTATTGATATAGATATTTATAACCCAGACACAGATCCCCATATCTGTGTAAATTTTTCCCGGGAAACTGTTGACAAAAAACATATCAATAAAGAAAGCCTTCAAAAAATCCTATGCTTACCAATGAGACCAGATGTTCCTGTTTTTGGTATGGTTTCGAGACTGGTAAGCCAAAAGGGTCTGGAGCTTATTGGCAGTGTATTGGACGATATTCTTGCCCTAGATGTTCAATTGGTGGTTTTGGGATCCGGAGAAAAACATTATGAAGATATGTTTCGGTCCGCGTCTCGTCGGTATCCAGACAAGGTTTCTGTCAACATTATGTTTGGCAATACCTTAGCGCACCGTATCTATGCTGGTTCGGATATTTATCTTATGCCCTCGGCCTTTGAACCCTGTGGATTAAGTCAGATGATTGCCCTGCGGTATGGTTCTATACCGATTGTTAGAGAGACCGGTGGCCTAAGGGATACCATACAACCCTATAATGAATATACTGGAGAGGGAAATGGGTTTAGCTTTACCCATTTTAATGCCCAGGATTTTCTCTATACATTGAAAAGGACTATTAGCTTTTACCGACAAAGAAATATTTGGTCCATAATTGTCAGTAATGCAATGCAATGTGACTTTAGCTGGTATAAATCAGCTCAAAAATATCAAGACTTGTATAAGAAATTATTATTCAACGGAGATAGGTAGATGATGTTTTTTGAATGTTTGGATCTATCATAACTCACATGAAGTTTATTACCGCAACCCTTTCGGGGCTGTGTCATGCGATGAAAGGGTAATATTATCTTTAACAATAGAAATTGAAGAGGAAGCGCATAGCATATTTTTGCGTCTGTGGAAGCATGGACGTGAAGAGGAAAAAATACCAATGCGATTGCGGGAAGGACATGGAAATAAAAAGACTTATCAGGTTGAAATAAATGTTCCCTCTGTACAGGGATTACTATGGTATTATTTTATCATTGGTATAAAAGATAAGACTTATTACTATGGCAATAATTATGATCAACTGGGTGGCATAGGGGAAATCTATGAACACGAACCGCCATCCTACCAGATTACAGTCTATAAGAGGAACCTTGTAACTCCTAACTGGTTTAAGGATGCAGTGATGTACCAAATCTTTGTTGACCGATTTTGCAATGGTTATGAGGCGGGGCAAGTATTAAACCCGAAAGAGCATTGTATAATTTACCCCCATTGGGATGCAACACCTCAGTATGGGAAATGCCCTGAAACCGGAAAAACGGTTTGTTATGATTTTTTTGGTGGAAATCTACTGGGGGTTATAAAAAAACTACCTTACTTAAAAGAGCTGGGTATTCGAGTAATATATTTCAATCCCATCTTTGAGGCAGCCAGCAATCATAAATACGATACCGGAGACTACAAAAAGATTGATCCCATGTTTGGAGACCACGGGGTTTTTCAAGAGTTATGTAAGAAGGCACAGGAGATGGGTATTTCTATTATTCTGGATGGGGTTTTTAGTCATACCGGGAGCAATAGCCGCTACTTTAACAGGGATGGTCAATATCCATCCCTGGGAGCTTATCAATCCAAGGATTCACCCTATTACTCATGGTATAGATTTACACATTTTCCCAATGAATACGACTGCTGGTGGGGGATTGATACACTTCCCAATGTTAATGAACTGGACCCTTCTTATCAAGAGTATATCATTACCGGGGAAGATAGTGTTATTAAGCATTGGATGAGAATGGGGGCAAAGGGTTGGCGCTTGGATGTGGTAGATGAATTACCACCGGAATTTATAAAAAAGATTCGTTCAGTCATGAAACATCTGGACCCTGAATCAATTTTAATTGGTGAAGTGTGGGAAGATGCCACCAACAAGGTCAGTTACGGCCAGATGCGAGAATACCTCCTAGGAGAAGAATTGGATTCCGTGATGAACTATCCCTTCCGGAATATATGGCTAGAATATTTATTGGGGAAAAGAGATGCCCGTAGCACTCACCTACGGCTAATGAACTTATTCGAAAATTACCCATTACACCATTTCTATTCCACCATGAATTTAATTAGCAGCCATGATGTATCAAGGGCCTTAACCGTTCTCAGTGATGCACCGCCTGAAGATATGCTGTCTAGGGAAGAGCAGGCCAAGGTTCAATTAAGTGAAATCCAACTAGAACGGGGCCTTGCCCGCTTAAAGCTGCTTTCCTTGCTGCAAATGACCTTTCCCGGTGTTCCTTGTATCTACTATGGGGACGAAGTTGGGATGCATGGTTATAGAGATCCATTGAACAGAGGAACCTACCCCTGGGGCAAAGAAAACAGTGATTTATTGGCCTGGTACAAAAAGCTTATCGCATTAAGAAATGAATATGAGGTCCTGCGAACCGGGCTGTGGCGGCCGATTTACATGCAAGGTCAAATTTATGGTTATTTAAGGGTTATTAAACAGGGGAAGGATGTCTTTAACCGGCCAGCCAAAAATCATGTTGCTCTTGTTTTAGTGAACCCCGGCAGAGAAAGTGCAGTAGAGGTATCCATTCCTTTAAAAAACTGGTGCAATGGTACCATGATGGACCTATTGCAGGTTGATAAGACCTATAAAATTGAGAATGGTTTATTACATGTGAAACTGGAACCACTTCAGGGAACTTTATTAATAGACAGGTGATGCATGTGACAGCAAAAAGGGCCAGTGGAATACTCCTACACCCAACGTCTCTGCCGTCCAGGTATGGAATCGGTGATTTGGGAAAAGAGGCCTATAAATTTGTGGATTTTCTAGCCAGAAGCCAGCAGAAGCTCTGGCAGGTACTTCCCCTGAATCCGGTGGGTTACGGAGAGTCCCCCTTTCAGAGTTATTCTGCCTTTGCCGGCAATCCGCTGTTAATCAGCATAGACCTACTAATGGAAAATGGGTTATTAACCTCCCAGGATGTTACTGAAGTACCAGTTTTTAATCAGGATCAAGTGGAGTTTCAACGGGTGAGGGACTACAAGGGTTCTCTGCTCAGAAAGGCCTTTGGTAATTTTAAGAAAAGGAATCAGCCTAATGGTTACTGTAAATTTCTAGCTGAAAAAGATTGGCTGGCAGATTACGCTTTATTCATGGCCCTAAAGGAGTATTTTAGTCATCAGCCCTGGAATCAATGGGAAAAATCCATTGCCCTAAGGGAAGTCAAGTCCATGGAGTTTTTTAGGATACTATTGAAGGAAGAAATAGAATACCATTACTTCCTTCAATATACCTTTTACAGTCAGTGGCTAAGCCTAAAGCAATATGCCAATAGCCATGGTATAGGGGTCATTGGAGATTTACCCATCTTTGTTTCCTATGACAGCAGTGATGCTTGGGCCAATCCCCATTTATTTGAACTGGATAGCTTGGGCAAACCGGCTAAGGTGTCAGGCGTACCACCGGATTATTTTAGTGCCACAGGACAACTTTGGGGAAATCCCCATTACCGTTGGTCCGAAATGGAAAAGGATGATTACCAATGGTGGCGGGATAGAATTAAAAACTTGTTGCAAATAGTTGATGTGATTCGGATTGACCATTTTAGGGGATTTGAGTCCTATTGGGAAATCCCCGCAGGTGAAAAAACAGCCATTAATGGCAGATGGGTAAAGGGACCTGGCGAAAAATTTTTTGCTGCCATCATTAAACATCTGGGAAAAATCCCAGTTATCGCCGAGGATTTAGGGATTATCACACCCGAGGTGGTAGAACTTAAGGAGAGATTTAACTTTCCGGGTATGAAGATACTTCATTTTAATTTGCATTGCAACGAGAAGGAAGATTTTTTACCCCACCACTACGAGAAGAATTCGGTGGTGTACACAGGCACCCATGATAACGATACAACTCTGGGCTGGTACAAAAAGTTACTGCCGGGGGATGCTGAATTTATAAAGGAGTATTTAAAACTAGAGACTCCCGAAGAGGAAGATATTTGCTGGAGACTTATTGAGGTGGCCTTTAAGAGTAAATCCAATACAGCCATTATACCTCTGCAGGATATTCTGTGCCTGGACAGCGGTGCCAGAATGAACTATCCAGGCACCGTTGGTGGAGATAACTGGGCCTGGCGGTTCCGGTCCCATCTATTAACTTCGGAGATTGAGACAAGGCTTAGGGAGCTTACGGCAGCCAGTGGGAGAGGAGCCTTTGCTTGACGGGCGTAGCTTTTAGTAGATTTTAGAGGCTATCAGCTGTGTGCTATGGGCCATGAGTCATGAACTTTTTACATGCTATGTAATTTGGCTAACAGCTATTGGTCATTAGCTGTTAGCCATTAGTTTTTCTTAATATACAGCCGCCCCCCTTAAACTGTGGCGAATGGTTAAGTGAACAATAACCTATTACGTACTAGCTTAACAGCTGTTCCTTTAGCTGTTTGTATTTTCTGGTAAAATAAACACCGTTCTGGGCTTCGCGATGGTCAAAACCAAAGGCCCTGCGGCTTACTGCCAGGATGGGAGGAGCCTGGATGCGTTTGGCAACACCGATCCCGGTAAACTGTTTCCACCAGCGTTCCAGGTCAGAAATAAATTCCTTGGCTGAGGGAAATATTTTTTTGACCAATCCGGGGGCACAGCCCAGCTTTTCTTCTAAGTTTCCATCACCATACCAGGTAAGAATATCTTCGGGAGTGGCTTTGTCCCACCATTGGACAAAGGCCCGGAACAAGTAATCATGATAGGGATAGACAAGGGGATCACCCTTACCATCATCTACAGCCTGGTCAAAGCTTAGTTCAGCACTGGGAACAATGTCAATGATGCCCTGAGGAATAACCTCCCGATGGTATACTTGTTGGTTAAGGTAACGGGCAAGATCATACACCTGATATTTCCACAGGTCAGCTATGGCAGCCAAAAAACCTGCTTGGTCTCCATAAAGGGTGGAATACCCCACAGTGGTTTCAGCTTTGTTGGCATTGCAGGTAAAGCCTCCACCAAAGGCAGCGGCCACAGCTGCTAAGATGCGGGATGAGCGGTCTCGGGCCTGGATATTTTCTGCCATAAAGGAGCTGATTTTTAGCTGAATCCGATCCCCCGAGGCTGCGTTTATGATCGGAGTGCTTTCAATCTGCTTAAGGGTATAGTCTACGGATTTCTGGATAGGAAGTACCGTATAGAAGCAACGCAAGTTCTCAGCCAGTTCCCGGGCCAGGTTCTTAGTGGTCTGGGAGTTAAATTTACTGGGCATATTTACCAATAGCAGGTTTTCTGGTCCGATGGCATCGGCATAGAGTGCTGCGGATACAGCCGAATCAATGCCGCCGGAGATACCGATAACCACCTTTTTCATACCGATGGAAGAAAGAAATTGGCGAACGCCGTAGTTCAATGCTTGATAGACAGAAATAGTCTCCTGATTATCTATCAACTTTCCGGCAGTAGAAGGGCTACCATCGGAGTTTAGATGCAACTCGAAAATTTCTGCACTTTGGCTAAAGGGTTCGCTGCAGTAGTTAATCACTTCACCGTTTTTAGCATAAACCGTACTGGAACCGTCAAAGGCATAGATGGTTTTACCATTGTTCTGAATACCGACGTTATTCACATAAATTAAAGGAACGGCTGCTTCCTGGGCTTGGCGGGAAAAAATCCTGTTTCTCTTCTGATTTTTACCCACAGTAAAGGGAGAACTGGAGATATTTATAAACAGGTCGATGGGACCCTTTTCCTTAAGGGCAGTAACTGGTTTTGTCACGTAGAAATCTTCGCTCCAACCATCTTCGCAAAGGAGACAACCCAGTGCTAGTTTTTGTCCGCCAATGTTAACGTAAACTGGGCTTAACAATTCTTCGGGGGATTTGCCGTACTCCTGGGCTAACTTACGCAGACTATAGAAATGACGTTCATCGTCAAATTCTCTGTAATTGGGCTGGAGGGTTTTAATTCGAAAGGAGTAGGGGAAGTTTTCTCTGCCCAGCAGTTTGCCATTCTGGGCCACAAAGAAAGCATTATATTTACGGACCCTGCCATCGTCACCCTTTTTATCCCAGTCAATACCCACATTACCAAAGAGTACTGTTAATCCCTGAGAAGCAGCTACGATCTCTCGACCGTACTCCTCGCAATCACGTAGAAAGGACTGTTGTTCCCAGGTATCCCCCAACAAATAACCGGGAATGCACATCTCAGGAAAAACCACCATATCGGCCCTTGCTTCCCGGGCTTGTCCAATCATTTCTAGCATGGTATTTGTATTCTGGTCCGGGTGGCCTGGGATAACCTCCATTTGTCCAATCATTATTTTTAATTTCATGCTATCGCCTCTTTTGGATGTTCTATATATAAATTTCCCAAGGAAAACTTGGCTTATGTCATACCCTGGGTGCGGGAGTAAAAAAGAATAAAGATACCCGGTACATGTTGGTACGGGCATCTTTATTTTACTACCTTACACTTAGGCAGCATCAATTCCGATGAGATAAATGGGAATTTGTATGGCTGTTTTAAAATTTCTTAGATACCGGTCTGTTTTTTCAAAACTCATGGCTCCGGTCCAGTTATGACAAAAGGTTTTTCTGATTTGTTTTTGGAAATTGTTAGTGGATACAATAAATATGCCCACATCAATTTTATCGGAATTATGCAGGGGGGACAACTGAAATTTTAACAGGTTGTGTCCGGTTAGTGAAACATGACGAAAACCAATTTCAAGGCCAATATTATTTTTTAGGAGCTCAATTTTGGCTAAGGGATTCACAGGGTCATGAAAAAGAGAGGGACTGTTTTGCCAACCATTACGTTTAAACATTTCCCGTAGCAACTGGTTATAGTGAGAACGAGATAAAGAGGACAAATCTATGGTTGGTTCCAACAAGAGTTGATTAATCTCTGCCTCCACATCAGGGGTAATAAAATCATGGGCCGACCGGTAATAATTCTTTTGTAATATTATTCTCATGTTCTCACCGACCTTTGTTAAAATATTTTAAAATATGGGATAAGTTCTACACGAATTTTTATTCTCCTGCTAAAATAGCGTAAAAAGAATATAGTTTAATAATAAAAAGAAAGGCATGAGCCTTTCTTTAACCCTTCATATCTTTGTTAATCTTTTCAACCTTTTTCTGCAAATCGGTGGTGGTATGAATGTTTTCTTTCGTAATTGTTTTTTCAACATCTTGTAACTCTTTAAACAACTTTTTGTCTGAAGTTACGTGAACCTCGTATCCGCCATTTAATTTAGTTACCTTATTGTGAACTTCTTTCTTAATAGACTCCATCCTTAACCGATCAAAACCACTGACCTTGATACCGATGGAGATATTTTTATCAATGACCACCGCCGTAGAAGACTCTACACCATTTACCGTTAAGGCAGCTCTCTTCAGCCTTTGGGCAAAATCACGGTCTATCTGTACAGGTTTCTCTTGCTTGGATTGCTGTTGTTCAGGCTTTTTACTTGCCTGCGTCTGGCAACCCAGGGACAAAATTAGCAGTGCGGTCAGTAGAAAAGCAAAAATCCTTCTCATAAGATCACCTTTTCTATCCTTTTGGCTTTACCAACAGTGCAGCAATAAAGCCAAAGATAATAGCAGCAGAAATACCTGCACTGGTTACTTCAAATATGCCGGTAATGATCCCAACCAGGCCTGTGGATTCAGCCTCCGCCATGGCACCGTGTACAAGGGAATTCCCAAAACTGGTAATGGGAACTGTAGCACCGGCACCAGCAAAGTCAATTAATGGTTCATAGAGGCCCAGGCCGCCAAGCACTGCACCTGTGACCACCAGAAGACTCATGGTATGGGCAGGGGTTAATTTACCGACATCCATTAATAACTGTCCTATAACACAAACCAGTCCCCCCACAATAAAAGCCCAAATGTATCCTTCCATTTGTAATCCCCCTTAAACATTCATCTCCAGGGAAACGGCATGAGCTATACAGGGAATGCTTTCATTTTGCTGGTACGATAACGGCGAAAGCAGGGCTCCGGTGGCAATGATTAATACCTTTTTCAGCTCACCCTTTTTCATACGATTTAGAATGTGGCCATAGGTAACCACAGCAGCACATCCACAGCCGCTGCCACCGGCTTGTACCGGTTGATCTTGGTTGTAAATGAGTAAGCCACAGTCTGTAAAGATTTCTTCTGGTATTTCCATACCGTGCTGAACCAAAAGATCCCGGGCTATGGTATGTCCTACCCGGCCCAGGTCTCCGGTGGCAATTAAATCATATTCCCGAGGGGATAGATCGAGATCCCTGAAATGTGCTGTTATGGTGTCAACCGCTGCCGGAGCCATGGCCCCACCCATATTAAAGGGATCGCTCAGACCCATATCTACCACCTTGCCAATGGTGGCGGAAGTCACTCTGGGTCCATCTCCTTCGGGGCCAAGTAGAGCCACACCAGCACCGGTAACTGTCCACTGGGCCGTTGGTGGTTTTTGCCCCCCGTATTCCGTGGGATAGCGGAATTGCTTCTCTACCGCAGTGTTATGGCTGCCGGTGCCGCATATCAGGTATTTAGCAGATTTGCTATCAATTAATAGAGAACCAAGGGCCAGACCCTCCATGGAGGTTGAACAAGCTCCGAATAAACCCAAATAAGGAACTGCCATTGTCCGAGCTGCAAAACTGCTGGAAATAATCTGATTTAACAAATCACCGCCTAGAAAGAACTGAATATCTTGCTTTTGTAGTCCGGATTTATTTACTGCAACTTCGCAGGCTTCTTCCAGCATCTTTTTTTCTGCCTTTTCATAGCTGTCCTGTCCCAACCACAGATCTCCGTGAATAAGATCAAAATCGTTAGCCAGGGGACCTTTTCCTTCAAAGGGACCAACCACAGTGCCTGTTGCCAATATGGTAGGTTTACTGGGGAATACCCAGGTTTGATGACCTTTAAGCATTAACCCACCCCCAAGGCTGCCAGAGCGGTTTTTATCAGCGCTACCACAAAGGCCGCAAAGACGCCAAAGACAACCACAGATCCAGCTAATTTAAACATATTTCCTCCCACACCCAGCACGTACCCTTCGGTGCGATGTTCAATGGCGGCGGAGGCAATGGAATTGGCAAAGCCCGTTACCGGTACGGCAGTGCCAGCTCCTGCCCATTGGGCAATATGGTCATAGACTCCTAGGGAGGTCAAAATGACAGATACCAATATTAAGATAGCAACTGTAGGGCTACCTGCAGTTTTTTCCGTAAAATCAAAATGCCAGATGAAAAAATCTTGAATTCCTTGACCAATGACACATATGATCCCCCCTGCCAAAAAGGCCCGGCATACATTGGTTACCACAGGACGTTTGGGTTCCCTTGCCTTGGCAAAGGCATAATACTCCTGTTGGGTGGGGGTTAGTTTTTTCTTCTTTTTGTTAGACATATTTCTTCACCCCTTACCTTTTAAGCAAAGGTTTCAGATCTGTAACTATTTGCTCCAACTCCTCGGCACATTGACCATACATTTTTTTTACGCTGTTTTTTTTAGTGGCTAGCGCATACATTTCACAATCAGCCTGGCATTTCTTTAAGGTAGCATAGACAAGGTCTTTGGTTTTTGGTTGTGGTACTTGAACGGCATCATCAAATAGATCAAGATAAAGCTGTCCAAGGGAATCTACTTGGGCAATGAACACATTTTCCGGTGCCACCCCCGACTTCTCAAGTTCCGTATGCAGCCAGTTCCTATTAAGACCCATTGATGTGAGGGGTTCGTCCATGATAACACCGTCCAGCATAACGGTCTGGGGTACGCTTTCGTGGTTTACTTGCAGATCTATGGTGGAGGCAGATAGAGGTTGGTTGCCCTTTTTAAGGAATACACTGACATCTCCATTTGGCTCTAACATGGCAAATTCTACATCAGCTACTCGAAAAGCATTATTTCTACGCAGATGACTTAGCAAATCTTCAGGGGTAAGACGGGCATCTTTCAGCTTATCCTCTAATACCTTACCATGGTTAATCAGCATGGTTTCTTTTCCTTGCAGAATATCTCGCAGGGTTTTGTATTTCAGGGACAGCCAATAAAGTAAAATTGGTAGCAATGTCCATACAGCCAGGGCACTTAAACCATTTTTCAAGCCCCCGGTAAGATTAAGGGAGATGATAGCTGCGAGAACACCAATCACGATGGCGGTTATGAGATCAAAGAAGGTAAGATGCGACGTTTGTTTTTTTCCTATTATTCGTACGGCTAGTAATGTTAAGGCAAAGACCCCCAGGGAGCGAAGTCCTACTGTAATCCAATCCGGCATGATTCAGTTCCCCTTACAGAAATTTATAAGCCTTTGTACTGTGGTTCCTCAAATTCCAGGGTTTTAACCCGGTTTTCCAGGCGATCAATAATCTCACTAACCCGGCAAGCATTAATATCTAATAATTTTTTGTTATCTTCATTACTTTCAATACTTTGGAAAGTGTCCAGCGTTGCTTTAGTTCCCTTTAAACTGGCAATGGTTTGTTTAACTTGGGCTGCTACGGTAATTTTTATCACCTACCTTATTATTTTTCTTAAAAAAGGTAGTTTATATACAAAAACCGGATCAAAGACCCGGTTTTTGTATATTAAAAGCCCTTGTATTGAGGTTCTTCTTGCTCCATTTGTTGAATTCTAGGTTCCAGACTATCGATGATCGATTGGGTCTGCTGAGCTGCTTGGGTATACATATCTTTTGCTTGTTGATTTTGGGTATTCAGGGCAAAGGTCTCAAAATTAGCTTGGGTGCTTTTTAAGCTGGCCAAAGATTGTTTAACTTGGGATGACACTGTCATCTGCTTAACCTCCTTTCATTTTTTCTGTTGATAACATAACCAAAGAAAGGAAATTGTATTCTTGATTTAAACAAAGTTTATATGTATGTGGATTATATTATAAGGACAGGTGAAATTTGTATAAAGACAACTCTTTCTAGGAATAATTGGGTGGAGAGATTTTTCAATGGGGTGTTTTTTATGATTCTTGTTATGATACGAACTTTAATTTTATTTACTCTGGTGGTTCTAGCCCTGCGAATTATGGGCAAGCGACAGATTGGTAAACTTCAACCCTATGAACTGGTTATTATCATTATGCTGGCCGAATTGGCTTCCATTCCAATGGCTGATAACAGGTTTCCGCTGGTAAGCGGGGTTGTTGCTATCATAACGCTGCTATTTGTGGAAATTTTAATCTCTTATACCTCTTTAAAAAGTGAACGTTTACGGGAATTTGTTTGCGGTACACCAAGTATTTTAATTGAAAATGGTAAAATCGTTGAGCAAGAACTAAAAAGATTGCGATATAACATTAATGATTTACTGGAGCAACTAAGATCTAAAAATTTTCCCGACATTACGGATGTAGAATTTGCTGTTTTAGAAACCAGTGGAGAGATTAGTGTGATACCCAAATCACAGAAAAGGGCTGTCAGTCCAGAAGATCTAAATATTCCTACGGAATACGAAGGGCTTCCCATAACATTAATTATAGATGGGTTTGTTTTTGAAAAAAATTTATCCAAGTTTAATCTTTCTAAAGAGTGGCTAAAAGACGAGTTTAGTAAATTTGGTATTTATGATTCTAAGCAGGTATTGTTTGCCAGCCTGGACACAAAAGGAAATTTATTTTATCAACTTAAAAATAAAATGGCATAATCATTTTGGAATGAGAGGTATCAATAATGAGGCTTTTACTATCATTAACCCTGGTGATAGCTTTAATCATTGGCCTGGGGGTGTGGGTTAATTATTCTTTGGCTGTTGCAGCAGAGGATTTAACAGAGCTTATTCACCAGGTTACACGGGAAGTTGAACGAGAGAATTGGCAGGCGGCCAATGGGAAAATGAAAAGTTTAGAGAAGCAATGGGATGAAACTGGAGTTTGGTGGCCGGTGGTAATGGACCATCAGGAGATTGATAACATTGATTTTTCCTTGGCTAAATTAAAAGAATACATTGCCACCAATGATCGGTCGTTATCCATGGGGTATCTCTCAGAGTTAAAGTTAATGATTTTACATCTTCCTGAGAATGAAGCGGTTAATCTAAAGAATATACTCTAACAGAGAATAACCGGGCCAAACCCGGTTATTCTCTGTATAGTTATCCGTTTATCTGAGGAAGAACAGTACAAGGTAAATGGTGCTAATCGCGATGGACAGAATCATTAAGGGGAAAGCAATTTTCATAAATCCAAGGAAACTAAGGGGAGTTCCTCTTTTTTCAGCCATACCGGCAACAATTACGTTCGCCGCGGCACCCACCAGTGTACCGTTACCACCCAGGCAAGCACCCAGGGCCAGGGACCACCACAGGGGATCAAGGTTTGTAATGCCACCCATTTGACCCATTTGTTGTAACAAAGGAATCATGGTTGCTACGAATGGTATGTTGTCTACAAAGGCTGATGCAATGGCAGAAAGCCAGAGTATCAACAGACCGGTTGAAAATACTTCCCCACCGGTAAAGTGCAGAGCAGATTCAGCAATCCAGTGAATAACTCCAGACTCTTCCAAACCACCAACTACGATGAACAAACCAATGAAGAAGAAAATGGTGGGCCATTCAACTGTTTCTAAAACATGTTCGGGTTCTTCGCGGGTCATTAATAGTAATAACACTGCGCCGGCAATGGCAATGGTAGCAGTGGGCATATGAATAACACTATGCAGGGCAAAGCCAGCAATGGTTAAGGATAAAGCAATGAGGGATTTCTTTAACAGGGGTGCATCTTTAATTTGGTCATTGGGATTGAGCTTTGTAATTTCTTCCATTAAAGCAGGATCTGCCTTTAGTTCTTTACGATAAATAAACCGTAGAATCGTAATGGTTACAATGAAAATAACAATTGCTATGGGAGCCAAATTATAAACAAAATCCATAAAGGACAACCCAGCAGGACCACTGATCATAATGTTTGGTGGGTCACCAATTAAGGTTGAGGTACCACCGATGTTACTGGCCATAATTTCAGTAATCAAAAAGGGAACAACATTTACCTGCAACTGACGGCAAATGGAGAAGGTTACCGGAACGATTAGCAATACAGTGGTAACATTATCCAGCAGAGCAGAGGCAGCAGCCGTAATGACTGCCAGTAGAACCAACAATTTCAGCGGGTCACCCTTTGCCGCTACAGCGGATTTAACTGCTAAATATTCAAAAACACCGGTTCTTCTGGTAATAGAAACAATAATCATCATTCCTACTAAAAGACCAATGGTGTTCCAATCAATGTAATGAATGGCCTTTTCCTGGGTAACGATGCCACTAAAGAGTACAACCACTGCCCCCGCCAGAGCGACCACGGTACGAGGGAGCTTTTCTGAAACGATGAATGCATAGGTGATTAGAAAAATAACTAAAGCTAAAGTAAATTGACTCATTAAATTGATTCCTCCTTATAGATATTCTTTGTTAATCCCAATAAAAATAAAACCTTTGGACTCGGACTACCCCCTTGCAAATTTAGGAAAAACAAAAAGAGGGTAGCCCTAAATAGAGCTACCCCCCCCGTTAGCACAAAATCCTTGTACGAAATAAACCGCACAACACGTTAGAACCCGATGTAATTAATTAAATTATAACAAAAGAAAAAATAGTTGTCTATAAAAATAGGCTGAATTTCGATTATAAGCATTATTTATATCTTTTAGTTATAAATGTCAATAAAAGTTTGTCACCAGAGTAAGAATAAAAGGATTGATTAGACTATTTAAGCAGAGGTGATTTTATTGACAAAGCATTTGAGCCAAACTATATTATTAATTGGAAATATTTCGCTATAATCAGTAAAGGAGGTTGCAACATGATGCAACAAACAAACCATGAAGTTCATGAGTTTCAGGCAGAGGTAAAACAGCTTCTTAACATTGTCATCCATTCCCTTTATACTGATAGGGAAATTTTTCTTCGGGAATTAATTTCAAACGCTGCAGATGCGTTGGAAAAACTTCGCTACCGGAAAATAACAGACAAGGAACTACGTGGCGGAGATCTCCCACTAGAAATATCCATTGAGTTGGATGATAAAAAACATACATTGTCCATTGCTGATACTGGAATTGGTATGACCCGGCAAGAATTAATTGAGAATCTAGGGACCATAGCCCATTCTGGGTCAAAGGCTTTTATTCAATACCTATCTGAAGGAGATCAGAGGGACGTTAACCTGATTGGTCAGTTTGGTGTAGGGTTTTATGCAGCCTTTATGGTGGCTGACCGAGTTACTGTGGAAACCCTTTCCTGGCAACCAGATGCAGTGGGGTGCATCTGGCAATCAGAGGGAATTGGTAATTATACCATTGACACAACCGAAGGATTACAGAGAGGAACCAGAATTACATTACATTTGAAAGAGGATGCCCAGGAATTTGCTGTGGAAGCCACAATAAAAAGAATTATAAAACAATATTCCGGGTTTGTTCCCTTTTCCATTTCAGTAAACGGTGAGAAGGTTAACACTGTTCAGGCCATCTGGACCAAGAATAAAAACGAAGTCACCGAGGAAGAGTATACCGAGTTTTACAAATATATAGCCAATGCCTACGATGAACCTCTCATGAGGCTGCACTTTTCAGTGGATGCTCCACTGACAATCAATTCGCTTTTGTTTGTTCCTAAGGACAATTTCGAGCGATTTGGTTTTGGTCGTATGGAACCCGGCGTTAACCTATATTGTAGAAAGGTTCTCATTCAGCCACAGGCTAAGGACATCTTACCCGAGTGGTTACGCTTTATAAAAGGTGTTGTGGATAGTGAGGAATTGCCCTTAAACATTTCAAGGGAGACCATGCAGGATAGTGCTTTAATGGCTAAATTACGCAAAGTAATTACTGGACGGTTTATTAAATATTTAAATGACCAGGCTAAAAAAGAACCGGAAAAATATAAGGAGTTTTGGCAAAACTTTGGTATGTTTATCCGGGAAGGTGCAGCCACAGATTATATCAATCGTAAGGAATTGGTGAACCTCTTACGATTTAGTTCTTCCAAAGCTGAAGAAGGACAATTAGTTTCTCTGAAGGATTATCTGCAGCGTATGAAGGAGAATCAAAAGGATATCTACTTCATTAACGGGCCCACCAAAGAAGTGATAGAAACAAGCCCATATCTGGAGGTTTTCCGCCATCAAGATATCGAAGTATTGTATACCCATGAACCTGTGGAGGATTATATTCTAAGTCAGTTGGGTGAATACGAAGGCAAGAAACTTTCTTCCATCGATTCGGCTGACCTAGAACTACCAGAGTCAGAGCAACAGCAGGGGGAAGCACTGTCCAAAGAGCAGCTAGATGCTTTAGCTGGTTGGCTGAAGGAAGTATTAGGGGATAAGGTAACAGAAGTAAAAGAATCAAAACGTCTGTTGGATAGCCCCGCCATTGTCTTAAATTCCGATCAAATGACCAGTAGCATGCATCGCATGATGCAGGTGGTAAACAAAGACATTAATACCGTGGGGCCAAAGGTACTGGAAATTAACCCGTACCATGCCATGATCCAACGATTAAGTACCTTAAAACAGCAAGATGAAAATTTTGCCCGCATGGCCGCTGAACAGATTTTTGATAATGCTTTGATTTCTGCGGGGTTGATTGTTGATCCCAGGGGTATTGTGCAAAGGATGAATATAATACTGGAAAGGGCTTTGCGATAGAAGTAAAAAACCCCTGAATGGTATCTGACCATACAGGGGTTTTTATTAATATTTAATGTTAAGAGAGGTGATTGGTAGGATTGTTTGTGGCAGGTTCTTTACTGACCTCCCTGACCGCCGCCACCTTGAGAGCCCTGTTGCTGTCCTTCCTGTCCCTTTTCGCCCCCAGCACCCTGTTCGATTTTTTTGATTTCTCCATCCACTTCTACTTCCATTACTTTGCCGTCCTGTGTAACAATCTTTACCTTAGTTTTTTTACCTTGGTTACCTTGCCCCCCGCCGCCTTGGCCGGATTCTCCTTCTGACCCACCTTGAGAAGAATTCCCCTCAGAGGACCCCTGTTGCTGTCCCTGTCCTTGTTGTTCCTGGGACTTTTTTTCTTCCTTTTTAAGGTCACCCCAGCGGGCTGTCAGTAGCTGTACCTGTTCTTGATCGATGAGACGCACAGGAATAATTTTAGCAGGTATATCAAAATTGCCGTTTTGAATGACCGTGTCATTATTCCAGTTTCCCTTTTCAGCGATGTCCAAGGCAGCATCCAAAGCAGAATTAGCCAGATGTTCCGGCATTATATCAATTTCGGCATCGTGATCGCCATTGGCCAGGGCCTGGGAAGTTTTTTGGTCTGCACCCACACCGACAGTGAGGATCTTTTGAGTCATGTTTTCTGCTTTCAGAGCTTTCATAGCGGCCTCTGCTAAACGATCATCGGTGGCCAAAATAGCGTCAACGGAACCTTCCTGCAGGGTATTCATGACCGTCATTTGAGCCATTTGAGGGTCACCCTCCGGATGTTCCTCGACAATCATTTTTTCCACATTTTTGCTTTGTCCCAGCACACTGCGGGCACCATCCACAATCATTTGAGCAACTGGATCCATTGGATCACCCTTCAGGAATAGAATCTTAATGTTGCTTTTTGCACCCTGTTGCTGGTTTGTTTGTTCAGAACTTTGACTACTTTGTTCCCCAGAGCTTTGATTTCCCTGTTGACTCTGGCCCTGCTTTTGCCCCCCCGAGTTCTGATTGCTAACCTGGTTTAGAATAAATTTACCCTGTAATTCACCAGCCCTAGTATGATCAGAGGCTACGTAGCCATCCAATGGTGCATTATAGGGCAGGGTTTCCAAACCAATAACTTTGATTTTAGCCTGAACAATCTTATCGACCAGTTTTGCACCTTCTTTGGGATCAACAGTTTGCAAGATAATGGCTTTAACCTTTTGTTGAATTAACTTGTCAACATCTTTTTCCTGCTGAGAGGGGTCCATCTTAGCATCCAGCCAGATTAATTGAACCTTTTCTTTTTTACTTCGTTCCTGCATGAATTTTTTAATGATCTTGTTCCCGTCAAACTCCATTGCTGCAAGACTTACGCCGATCTTAATTTTCTTCTGGGTCTCTGGTTTTGGCTGTGCTTCTTTGCCGGGACAACCAGCAACAAAAACCAGAGAGCATATTAATAACATCGAAAGGATTCGTTTATACGTAGGATTATTCATTTTATAACACTCCTGCATGTAACAGTCTTACATCTATTATGACTAAAAAGATAAGAAATATTAGTTTTTTATCTTTTCTAAAAGAGACCTTTGTTGTATAAATTTAGGACTTAAGTTCTATTCATTCATAGGCTATTTCTGTATACATTAAACTAAAACCAGTGAGTGCTGTTTTTACGGAGGTGATCCGGGATGGATATAGCCAGAGAAAGAAGAAAACACAAGCGCTATGAAATAGAATTGCAAGCGATTATATCAAAGAATGATCATAGATATCTGCAAAACGTTAAACTTATAAACATCAGTGGTGGCGGGATTTCATTTACCTGTGATAATCAGATTGCCATTGGTGAGACCATTATGATTTATTTTCCCTTTATTACAGTCCAAGGTTATGTCATTTGGCAGCAGGGTAATCGATACGGAGCAATGTTTCAAAATCCTTTGGGTGATGAGCTTCAAATTTTTCTAACGAAACATTGCGAATAAAAGGAAAGGGCATCAATAATTGTATCTAACAACCCTGTATCGGAGTATTTACAGTTATGATGTCGCTTAAGGGAAACCCCTTTAAGTATACCCTTGAAATCAATGGCTTGCTTAAACGCCTCTAGTATGCCAAAATTTCCATAAGCAGTTACAGAATTATTGTCAAAGCTAATCGGAAGCTCACTTTTGCTAGTCAGGCGTTGAAGAGAATGTAATTTCTTCTGATATTTACGTTCCAAATCACGTCGTTGTTGACGGGTCAAAGTTTCAAGTTGATTTGTGGTAATAAATTGTGATACCATCATTTCAGAGGGTCACCATCCTTTTGGAATGTTTTGTTTGGACGCCTATGGCATGACAGAAAATACCGCCAAAAACATTGCATCGGTTATGATGTGTGGAATGTCTGTGGAGGTTTTTGATGAGATGGCCAACATGGTCACCGCCAATGCAGCCATCTCCCTTGAGGGGTTGGGCCAGGAGATGGATATCTCCCCACCCACACTGATTGTGGGCAAGAATGTTGTCACCAGAATTAGTTCGGTGAAAACCCTGGCCGCAGAAATAAGCACCGAAGTGGGGGTCATTGAGGTTAATATTGGGCTAGAAATATAAGCTATTAGAAGCCAGGTTATCATGACCTGGCTTTTGCTAATTAGTAAGCAGACTTTTTTCAAGCTCAAGGAGCCTTTGTAACGTTTTCTGGCTGAGGCGATGGTACAACTGGTTACGGTAATGAAGGCCGGATTTATTTCTGCCAAAGGGGAGTCTTTTGGCAATGGCACCCCATTCAATCTTTCTCTGTCGGTGGTAAAGGTCGATATCAACAAAACGATTGCCCTTGGCATCATATTCCATGCCAAGCAGTAAGGTTTTTAGTTCCAGGGGTTCCATCATAGTAAAGAGACGAATTTGATAGGCAGCCACTGAAAACAGGGTCAGGGCATGGTCCTTGGTCCATACTTCACCCAGTATAAGACCTGCCTCCAAATCCTCCAAAACCAGTTCCAGCCGTCGGGCATGGATTTCATAATAATCATCCGCATCATATATATTCAGCCTTACTTCAAACCACTGACTGTTTGCCAGCCCATGGGTGAAGTAAAGTACAGCCTGTCGTCGAAGTTCCCTATATACCAGGGGAATGGGCTGGGGTATTAACAAACTGGGTTTTAACACTTTGTCTACAGGAACCGACTTGTGTAAGGGGTCTTCAGTAAAGAGCACAATGGTATCATTGGCTTCGCCCCGGTTAATAGCTTCTTCTAATTCCAATGCCATTCCATGGTGTTCTACCTTAATCAAATCCACAACCTTACTGCCTCCCTGGGGAAGCCGCTGTAACAATAGACCTGCTCCCAATTCAGTTTTGGTTAGTAGATTCCCCAGTTTTAAATTGATGACCTTGCATAAAGTAACAGAGGAACCCAGGGGCAGCAAGACAATGGTATGTGCATTGGCAACCTTTGCCGTTGCTATTTCGTGGGGTGTTACCATAACAATGGTATTACTTTCTTCGGCAGTTTCAATGGCTTCACTAAAAGAAACAACCGCCCCATTTAATTCTTTAACCAAAATATCTATTAAATTACCTGGAGCAGGGGTAAATAAAAACAAAAAACGGGGTCCAGTACGGACAAAAATCATAAACATACCCCCCTATTAAATTGTTTTTGGTAAAACCTGACACACTAGTTTTCGGTCTCGGTTAGTACACCATGGATAAGGAATCTTCACAACTTGACGGGAAGGAAGTATCACCACATGGATATTATGTACACCGTTTAAATATTGAGGACCTTCTTCTAAATCAGCAGGGACCTTGAAGTTGTGCCCATAAAGATTGAAATCGGTATAGTTTGGAAGTTTCTTATAGGTATGGGCTAGCCCAAAGGTAGAGTTTCCAATGTGAAGGGTGTCACCTTCCTTGATAAGCTTGGTCCTTCCAGTGTGATGGGAAAGTACATCAACACTATCATGGTTACCGGGAACAATATAAAGCTCTCGGGCTGAGGATTCTTCCAGCATTTCCAAAAAAGGTTTTATGGAGCGGCTATATCTTTGTAAATGCTGGGGATTGTGTTCTAGTTTAATATCATCAGCCAGATCACCTGTGTGAATGATGATTTCTGGCTGCAGGGTGCTGATAAAATCTTGAATAGCTGAGTACAGTGTGGTGGGAGTATCACTCAAATGCAGAATTTTTTGATCTGCCGTATAGATTAGTTCTTCAGGAACAAACAAACGGCCGATTATTTTAGATATGATATTTTTAAATTTAAAGGATTGCATCAAATTTGTTCACCTCTAATGTTCACCCTCTAATGAAAATATAGCTAACCAGTTGTTCAGTGTCAAATAATTTTCAGAAAAGTAGATAGAAATTTTTATTATCCAGAGTTAGCGAGTTTCGAAGTAGTAGAAACAGTCTTAACGATGTTGGGGTAGCAATCTTTCTATTAAATATTTTTTTGTTTATCAGACAAACTAACCATAATAAATTAGAAAAGGAGATAAGGAAATGAGTGTTTTGGGGCAACCCCTTGGCGTGCAATTGATGGCTGAAATCTGGGAATGTGATCCTAATAAATTAAATAATATTAAGGTTGTGCAGGAAATAATGGTGGGAGCTGCCAGAAAGGCAAATGCTGAAATTCGGGAGGTTGTGTTTCACCGATTTGAGCCCCAGGGAGTCAGTGGGGTAGTTGTAATATCAGAATCCCATTTAACCATTCATACTTGGCCGGAATTAGCCTATGCAGCAGTGGATATCTTTACCTGTGGTGAACATGTGGATCCCTGGGAAGCCTTGGAAAGCATCACCCAGGACTTTAACGCAGAGGAAGTAAATGTAATGGAGATAACCCGGGGCATGAAGAATCTTAAAAGGTTAAGAAGAAATAAACAACAAGAATGAGTAAGACTTTGAAAGGGAGTAGCCAAGAAAAGCACACAGTACACCCAGCATAACACTTCCCAGTAGGTAGAAAAGTGAAAGCTTTACTTTGTTCTTTCGTAAAAGCTCCACCGCTTCTAATTCAAAGGTAGAAAAGGTTGTAAAAGCGCCCAAAAATCCGGTTCCCACCAGTAGATAAAGGGATGGGTCAACGGATTGGCCCGCCAGCAGTCCCAGAAGCAAAGAACCTAATAGGTTTACCGTAAAGGTGCCAATGGGAAAGTCGGTGTTTTGTTTGGATTGGATACGGTTTGAGAGATAGAATCTGCCAATGGCCCCAAGGAAACCACCAGCAGCCACTAAAAAAATAGCTTTCATTATGAACCCCTTAACGATTTGTCAGCGATTGTTTATTAAATAATTTTACTGCAGAACGGATTCCTATCCAGGAAAAAAGTAAGCCTAAAGAAAGACTGAGAAAAATATATATGAATGTAAGAATAAGACTAAAGTCAGTAGCTAACGACATAATTTCCAGTGAAAAGGCAGAGAAGGTTGTAAAGGAGCCAATCATGCCTGTGTTAATGGCAATTAAGTAATTTTTGGACAATTTCCATTTCAATAGACTGCCATAGGCAACAAAACTAAGAAAGTAGCTGCCAGTTAAGTTTACAAAAAGAGTGCCATAGGGAAAAGTGGAAAAAGCAAAATTTGTAATGACTAGACCCAGCATGTATCTGGCAAGGGCTCCAACCATGCCGCCAAGACCAACTGCAATGTATAACATAATACCACCCTAAAAATACTTCTAGACAATTCTTAATTATTTTAACCTAAAGCTACAGGAGAAACAATTCTGTTACCTTTATTTTTTACAAAAAGCTTCTTTTTACATAGTAGGATATATTTAGGGATTAGAAATTCTGTGGTTATTTATAAGAACTTGTTTTTTTTGCGGACAATGGAGGGGTGTTATAGCCCGATGCGGTACACCGGGCCAGGGAGTTTTGAGTACATATCTCTAGGAGCTAATATTGAAAGATCACCCGCAGTTTATGCTAATATGGTTGTGGTAGGAACTAAAAGGCAAAAAATAATAGGTGTGTATATTGATTAGCCAAAATGCTGCCCATTTTCGTAATATTTGTTTTTTGTGAAGGTAGTAAACATAATATCAACACTTTCAAAACCAGCCCGCTGAATTTGGTTGGTTATTTCCTTTGCTACAAGATCTTGAACGGATTGGCCCCGGTCGAACCAGCCGATCTCCACAAAGGGATATCCTGCATCAATGGAACCATCTTTAACAAAGATGGAAGGGATACATTCCAGGGTTAAATCTTCCCGAGGACAGCCGATGATTTTTTCTAAGTTGGAGATTAAATCATTGCTGATGGGCATAATTTTTTTAGGTTCAATACCTCTTATGATAATCTGGGGCATAAAAATCACCTTCTATATAAAGTATTTTTGTTTGGTAAGACTTCAATATCCACATATTCAGTATGGGAATAGCCTTCTGGATCACACTGGAAGGCATAGCAAACAAAATCTTCTACGTTATCAAATAGATTTTGATCCTGTTTCTTTGTTACTGACTTTTCATGTCCGTTATAATGAAATTCTTCCGATGTGCCGGAAATGGGAATTGCCTTAAAGTCAAGTTGGCGTTCTCCTTGGTTTTCAAGGAACTGGGAAAGTTCATCGGTGGTGGTTAAACGGATACGATTGTCCGTCTCATTGGACTTTTTCCTTTCCATAAAAAAACCTCCCTTTATTTTAGATATCTTCTAAAAGAATTTTAGCCAGCCTTATTCTAAAAAATACAAGGATTTATAAAATATAGCTAGAAGAGTGAAAAGCCGGGCATAAAGGACATAATAGAAAATCCTTGATATAATAATTCTTAGTTAGACATATATGGTTATGGTGATTATCATCAGACATTGAAAGAGGGTTCCCAATGAGCGGTGGTCAAATTCTATTTATTACAGATGGTTCAACTTCAGCGGACCTTGCCGGTAATATAGCAATGGAGATGGCTTTGACTCTAAAGTTACCTTTTAGGGCAGTTTTCATCCTGGATGAAGGTTGGGGGAATTTACTAGGGGATGAGTGGATGAGCGGTTCTACAACCCGCATTGGATTTCTTCGTTGGTTGGAAAATGACCTTAATAAACATTCAGAGGAAATTTTAACGGCAGCGATGGAAAAAGCTAAGGAAAAGGGACTACAGATACAAACTGAGGTAAGAGTCGGCAAAACGGAGAGTCTTATCACAAAGCTGACGGTTGAGAGAGAAACAGCTCTTATGGTTTTACCAAATCCCCATGCAACAGCACCAGCTGCGGCGGCAGGTCTCAGGTTTAACCTAAACTCCTTGACGAAAAAGGTAAAATGCCCTATTTACATTGGTCCCCGGTGCTAAAAATTGACAAATTGCTTGACAGGTAGGATTATACCAATAATAAAAGTATTTTAGTAAAGCTTAAACTGGTCAAATCCCAGAGAAAATATATATTAAGCGGGATAAAGCCCGGGAGATATCCAGAGATATTTTTCCCGGGCTAGTATTTGTTTATAGGGGAAGCTTTATACATTCATAAAGGAATGTGGTATAATTAAAGCTTGTTGGCTCAGAATATATAATGAAAGATGGTATGTAGATGCTTAGTACAAATGGATTATCACTACGTTTCGGAAAACGTGCCTTATTTGAGGATGTCAATATAAAATTCACACCTGGCAACTGTTATGGCCTTATAGGCGCCAACGGGGCAGGCAAATCCACTTTTTTAAAAATTCTAGCAGGTGAAATTGAACCAAGTGCCGGGGAGGTTATTATTACACCGGGTGAACGATTAGCGGTTTTAAAACAGGACCACTTTGAGTTTGATGAATTTGAAGTTCTCAAAGTTGTTATTATGGGACACGAAAGACTCTATGCCATCATGGAAGAAAAGGATGCACTTTATGCTAAAGCTGATTTCTCTGAGCAAGATGGAATTAGAGCTTCTGAGTTGGAGTGTGATTTTGCCGAACTCAATGGCTGGGAAGCAGAGTCCGAAGCGGCTCGCTTATTAAACGGCCTTGGTGTTAGTGAAGAACTTCATAGTAAACAAATGAAAGAATTGGGTGGTGTAGAAAAGTTAAAGGTTTTACTGGCCAGGGCACTCTTTGGTAACCCAGATATCCTATTACTGGACGAGCCTACCAACCACCTGGATGTTGAGGCAATCACATGGTTGGAAGAGTTCCTATATAATTTCCAAAATACCGTTATCGTGGTATCCCACGATCGCCACTTTTTAAATAAAGTTTGCACCCATATCGCGGATATTGACTTTGGCAATATCCAATTATATGTGGGCAATTATGACTTTTGGTTAGAGTCCAGCCAACTGGCATTACAATTGGCCAAAGATGCCAACAAGAAAAAGGAAGAGAAGATAAAGGAACTACAAAGATTTATTGAACGTTTCAGTTCCAATGCCTCAAAGGCTAAACAAGCAACTTCAAGGAAAAGACAACTGGATAAATTGACCCTAGAAGATATTAAGCCCTCTTCCCGGAAATATCCTTTTATTGAGTTTAAACCGGATCGGGAAGCAGGTAAGCAGTTACTGGAGGTCCAAAATTTAACTTTTGAAGCTAATGGAGAAGTGATTTTAAAAGATATCAGTTTTACGGTAAATAAAGGGGACAAGATTGCCTTTGTTGGACCGGATGGTCTGGCAAAAACCACCCTGTTTAAAATTTTAATGGGTGAACTGTCTGCAAAGGATGAAAATAGTTTTAAATGGGGAGTTTCTACTTCCCAGGCCTATTTTCCGAAAGACAACTCGGACTACTTTAATGTAGACTTAAACTTGGTGGATTGGTTGCGTCAGTATTCCAGAGACCAAGAGGAATCCTATGTAAGGGGGTTTCTGGGAAGAATGCTCTTTTCTGGTGAGGAAACACAAAAAAGTTCAAAGGTACTTTCCGGGGGAGAAAAGGTACGCTGCATGCTATCTAGAATGATGCTAAGTGGTGCCAATGTCTTACTTTTTGATGAACCAACCAACCACCTGGATCTAGAATCCATTACTGCCCTTAATAACGGATTGATGAAATTTGATGGAACCATTTTATTTGTATCCCAGGACCATCAATTTATTCAAACTATTGCAAATCGGATTATTGAAATAACACCCAAGGGTCTCATTGATAGACAGATGACCTATGATGAGTACTTGGCCAACGAAGATGTTAAGAATCTCCGCTTGGCGCTTTATTAAAACTATTTTAAGTTAAAGAAAATGGGCTTTACCTTTTAGGGTGAAACCCATTTTTATATGTATGGGTTTAAACTAAGCTTTTATCAGAGTATTGGCAAAGGTTAACAAATGGTTTAAAATAATAAGCGTAATGGCGAAAAAAATAAAATAGTATTATAGAAAAAGGTAAGCGGGGTGATTTTAATCAAAACTAAGTATTGGGGAATGATGCTGTTAAGCCTAGCTTCGGTCTATGAAATTGCCAGAATATTAGGAAATACACCGTTATACTTCGCATTGGTTGCTGCTTTGTTTGTTCCGGGAATTCTTCTCTTTCACTACTTTTTTATATGGTTTCCTAAAGCATTGGCAAAAAGCAGATCACTCACCTATATTGTGAAAATAATTTACACTGCGTTAGAAGAAAGTGTTCTTGACCAGGACAGCAGGTTACAGGTGCTTCGCCGCATTAATGAATTGCTGGAGAGCATGGGATTGCTGTTGGATCTAGAATATAGAAGAAGTGAAAAAGGTCTATTACATGGGCTAAGGGATCGTTCGTTGGACAAAGTCTGGCATAGTTTCTTTATACAAGCATTTCACCTAATTGAACAGGAAATAAAGGATGAGACTATTCGTAACTGGACTTTTAACAAAATAAAAAACCATCTAAATAAAGATCAAAGGGCTCTCTGCGCTAAGGATGTTTTGCGAAGCTTTATCGGTAACAGTAAATATGCCTTTTTGGTAAAGGATTATTAAATAACCTCCCGGGATGGGAGGTTATTTAATAATCACCTTGGTGTTAATAGGTACCATATCATAGAGTTCTAGTATGTCATGGTTATTTAAACGTATGCAACCACCTGAAGCATGGGTCCCAATGGAGTTTGGCTCATTGGTGCCATGGATCCCGTACTTATGACCAACGGGAGCTCTTTTGTCATTATTTGCTCGTTTGTCCTTTTCGTCGGGTACTGCCAGCCCCATCCAACGGGGGCCATATAGATTCTCTGGATCATCGGCATTCTTTATTGGGAGCTTGTTTGCTATTTTAAAGGAACCCTCAGGGGTGAAAAGTTTCTCCTTACCTGTGGCTACTGGGTAAATCTTTACAAGGTATCCTTGATCATAGAGATAAAGCAAGTTGTTTTTTTTGCTTATTATAATCATTTTTTTTTTATCGTAGGGGTTTGGATAGGATACAAGTAATTTTGTATTGGGTTGCAAATTTAACAAATAACTATTCATTTTACCCCTTATCAGAAGGGTGTCCTTTAGATAAGTTCCTTTTAGAGGGAGGGCTTCTGCTGGTTTGTTCTTAATTCTGTCGGCATTTAAAAACGAAGTATCTGCCGTTGTAAAGACCTTTTTTCTAAGCCCTTTCGCAACGATTATTTGATTGTCCTCAGAATAAACGGTGTATTGTTGGTCACGATAAATAATCTCATTTCCTTGCAAGGGTTTTTTAAAGGGAGAGTTTTGGCAGCCGGAAATAAAAATAACAATATTTAGCAGAATGAAAGTTAGTATAAGTTTTATGTTTCTCATGAATAACTCCTTGTCGGGAATTAGTAGAACAATATTGTTATTTTTAACAGGCCTCCTGTAGTAAATTCTCTCTTTTTGCAATTACATTATTTTGGTGAGAACGCTAAAACAATGTAAATATTTGGTCAATATGGCAATAAGTTACTAGAATTGCAACAGATGGGTAATTATAGTGGTATATTTTTCTAAAATTACGAGTTTAGGGGCTAAACTGAATTTGACAATTCCAACTTGGTCCTTTGGAAAAACGTTCTGTGGAACACTTTCAGTGCCCTGCTTGTTATAGTAAGGCTTTTCGGTTTACCTGTCCAGATGAAGTCCAGTGCTGTATTTGCGGCAGTACAGGAAAACTGGAAGCAGAGAATACTCCAGCTAAAATAAAAATTAAACAATCTGATTTAGAAAATCATTTTTGGACATTAGCCCATCGGCAACATCATTTGGAAGGCTGGATGGAAGAAAGCAAACAAACAAAGCTACTTGGTTAACCGTAAAAAAGTTAAAGAACTTCAAGAAAAATATCGACAAATTAAATGGTTTAAAGAAGAATAAAGTTACTGAAATAACAGAGAATGTTGTTTCAGGATTTTTGTTACATTCCTTAAGAAGTAAATGAACTGGATAAAACAAAGAGAACCATAAAAAATCCCGTGTCACTAGCTAAGTGATACGGGATTTTTTATTGTATAGTGTTTTTTATAGTTTATTGCTTCTTCGCCAGATACCCATATCTTCCGCCGCTTTGATTAATTCCTCCCGAGAATCAGGATGGGCAATGCCAATAAGGGCTTCTGCCCGTTCCCAGGTAGACTTGGCTTTCATAATAGCCTTACCGTATTCGGTAATGACATATTCAACCGATGTTCTGGGGGCTGTTACTACAGTGCCATTTCCTAGGAAAGGTCTGATCCGTGAAATAGCCTTGCCACTTTTATCTTTATAGTTTGAGGTGAGACAAATAAAACTCTTGCCGCCCTGGGATTCATAAGCACCGGTTATAAAGTCAAGTTGACCACCTGTACCACTGATTTGCCGTATGCCTGAGGTCTCAGAATTTACCTGACCAAATAAGTCTATCTCCACAGCGTTGTTAATAGACATCACCTTGTCATTTTGGGCAATGATTCGAGTATTATTAGTATAATTTACTGGGTAGATGGCACATATAGGGTTGTCGTCAATAAAATCATATAATCTTTGTGTACCCATAGCAAAGGTATAAACGATTTTATGTTGGTCAATTTTCTTCTTGCGACCTGTTAATACGCCGGATTCATACATATCCACATAGGCATCCACTAACATTTCGGTGTGGGCGCCCAGGTCTTTTAAATCCGATTCGGCTAACAATTTTCCTACCACGTTGGGCATAGCGCCAATACCCAACTGGATACAAGAACCATCTTCAATTTCCTCTAAAACATATTGGGCAATTTTTCGATCAGCATCCGTTGGAACGGCTGCAGGAATTTGTGGCAAAGGTGGGTTATCCCCTTCAACCACATAGTCAACTTCTGAAATATGAACTACTTCATTATAGCCACCCAATGCCCGGGGCATATTTTGGTTTACCTCAAGAATGACTATTTTAGCCTTGTTAATGATGGCTCTGGCATGGGAAGCTTGTATACCCAAGTTGAAGAGGCCATTTTTATCCATCGGGCAGACTTGTAAGAAAGCAACATCCACATCTACATGTTTTTCATAATATTTAATAACTTCACGATAAAGTACTGGTGCGTACCAACAGCTTCCCTGATCGGCTAATTTACGGTCAAGGCCGCCGAAGTGCCAGTTGTTGTAAACGAAATGTTGAGATGTAGGATCAACCTTTACAATCTCTGGAACCCCATACATGGTGCATGTTGATCGTACTTTAACATCGCTTAATTCATCTTTTCTTTTGGCCAAAGCTCTGTCTAACACTATGGGGCGGCCTGTAAAGGAATTGTAATCCACCCAATCCCCGGATTTAACAACGCTGACTGCTTGGTCGGGCGTTGTTAACTTACTCTTATACAAATCAGAAAAATTTGCCACCCGGTTTTCCTCCTTTCATTAGACAGAACTATTTCAACATATTGCCGGCAATAACAACCCGTTGAACTTGACTGGTGCCTTCATAAATTTGCATGATTTTAGCATCACGCATGTATTTCTCAACGGGATATTCCTTGATATAACCATATCCACCTAAAACTTGAACGGCATCCGTAGTTACCTTCATGCACATATCGCCGGCAAAGCCCTTGGACAGAGAAGATAGTACGCTGTACGGTAAACCAGCATCTTTAAGCCAGCAGGCCTTATGAACCAAAAGACGGGCTGCTTCAATTTGCATAGCCATGTCTGCCAGCATGAACTGGATGCCTTGCAGAGCAGCAATGGGTTTGCCAAAGGCCATTCTTTCTTTAGCATAATTGGTTGCATATTCCATGGCGGCCTGGGCGACACCCACTGCCAGAGCGGCAACCATCGGACGGGACATATCTAGGGCTTTCATAGCAATTTTAAAGCCGTCACCCTCTTTACCCAGTAGATTTTCTTTGGGGATGCGTACATCTTCAAAAATTACATCGGTGGTACTGGAGGAACGAATACCAAGTTTGTTTTCCTTCTTACCTACTGAAACGCCGGGACGATCCTTTTCAACTATGAAGAAGCATAGACCCTTGTGTCCTTTGCTGCGATCCACAGAAGCGCAGACTGTGAAAATATCCGCTACACCTCCGTTGGTGATAAAGCATTTGGAACCGTTGATGACATACTCGTCGCCTTCTAGTTTTGCAGTGGTTTTAAGAGCTGCAACATCGGAACCAGCTCCAGGTTCGGTCAGACAAAAGGCAGCTAGTTTTCCTTCATTGAGTACGTTAAAGAAGCGTTGTTTTTGTTCGTGATTGGCGGCAATTACCACCGGGTCAGCAGCCAAAAGGCAAGATGCTGCAACGGTTGTGGCAACAGCTGCACAACCCCGGGCCAACTCTTCCATAACCACTGCTTGACCAACGGTATCAATACCAGGGCCACCGTATTCTTCTGGCACACCTACAGTTAGAAGTCCTGTTTCAAACAATTTAGGAATTAACTCGGCGTGAAATTCATTCTTTTCATCATATTCCAGGGCCACAGGGGCAATTTCCTGCTCTGCAAATTTACGAGCCATTTGTCTCATGGTTTCTTGTTCTTCAGTTAATAAGAAATTCATAATACAAGCCTCCTTATATTTTTAATCAATGTTTTCAATTACTGCAGCAATACCTGGGCCACCACCGCAGCATAAAGACGCTACACCTAACCGGGATCCCTGACGCTTCATTTCATAGATAAGACTAACAATGATTCTGACACCGGTGGCACCCACCGGGTGGCCTAAGGAAATACCTGAACCGTTGATATTGACCTTATCCATGGGAATTTTCAGTTCGCGATTACAAGCCAAAAACTGTCCGGCAAAGGCTTCATTTAATTCGAAAAGATCAATGTCTGACAATTTAAGATTAACAAAGTTTAATGCTTTGGGTATGGCGTATACGGGTCCGATACCCATGATGGATGGGTCTACGCCAAAGGAAGCGGTATTCAAAATTCGGGCCAGTGGTTTAATGCCCAGTTCCTTCGCTTTGTCTTCAGCCATTAAAACAAGTGCAGCTGCACCGTCGTTAATACCGGAGGCGTTACCCGCTGTAACTGTACCATCTTTTTTAAAGACCGCTTTCAAACTGGCGAGTTTTTCTATAGATATATCGGAACGGGGATGCTCGTCGGTATCTACAATTTTAGTTCCTTTTCTGGTCTTAATCTCCACGGGGATGATTTCTTCTTTAAATTTACCTGCTTGGATGGCTGCCGTGGACCGTTGATGACTTAAAATAGCTAGTTCATCCTGTTCTTGGCGAGAAATATTATACTTTTCTACCAGGTTTTCAGTGGTAATTCCCATATGATAGCCATAAAATGCATCATTAAGGCCGTCATAGGTAAGAGCATCATAAACCTTGCCGTCACCCATCCGAAGTCCTTCCCGAACATTAAGCAGATAGTAGGGTGCTTTGGACATGGACTCAATACCACCGGCCACTATGACATCCTCTTTGCCTAACATGATTTGTTGGGCTGCGATTTCTGTGGCCCGCATGGCAGAACCACACTGCTGGTTAATGGTGGCTGCCGGAGCTTCAACGGGTATTTTGGAATTAAGCTGCACTTGGCGGGCCGGGTTACCCTTAGCAGCACCCTGCATACACATACCTATTAATACTTCATTTACCTGTTCTGGCTTTAAGCCTGCTTTATTTAAGGCACCAGTTACGGCTGTAACGCCTAAGTCAACAGCTGAAATATCTTTGAGGGAACCCAGGTAATCTCCTATGGGTGTCCTGGCGGCCCCAACAATAACAACATTTCTCAAACCTTTTACCTCCTCGTAAGTGTTAATTTCCTTTAAATTCCGCTTTACGTTTTTCTAAAAAGGCATTCATACCCTCTTTTTGATCTTGGGTGGAGAATAGTAAGGCAAAACACTGTCTCTCAAAGCAATTGCCGGTATTCTTATCAACCTCTACACCATAATTAATGGCTCTTTTGGCAGCACCTAGGGCCACAGGGGGTTTTGAGGCTAAACCTTTGGCTAATTTTTTTGCCTTGGCTAGTAAATCTTCGGCCTTAACAATTTCGTTAATTAAACCGTACGAAAGCGCAGTGGGAGCATCAATGATCTTTCCGGTATAAATTAGTTCCTTTGACCGAGATACTCCAACTAACCGAGACAGTCGCTGGGTTCCTCCGGCACCGGGAATAACGCCCAGATTGATCTCGGGTTGTCCAAACTTAGCATCTTCAGTGGCAATTCTCAAATCGCAGGCCATGGACAACTCGCAGCCACCACCCAGGGCAAAACCAGCTATGGCCGCAATGACGGGTTTATTCAAAGATTCAATACGGTCAAAGGCTGCGTGGAATGAAGTTGCTAATTCTTCGGCCTGTTTGGGAGTTAGTCCCAGCATGAAAGGAATATCGGCCCCAGCAGCAAAAACCTTTTCGCCACCGGTAAGAATGACAACCTTTACTTCCTCGTCCCCAGCCAGCTGATCAAAAAGATTGTGCAGCTCGGAGATAATCTCCTGGTTTAGAGCATTAAGCACCTTGGGTCTGTTCAAAGTAATGATGGCAATGTTCTCTTCCTTGCTGTATAGTAAGTTTTTGTAATCCATTGTTTCACCCCCATCTATTTCTGGTAACTGTAGAAGCCCCTTCCGGTTTTAACACCCAAATGCCCGGCTCTAACCATCTGCTTTAACAACAAGGCTGGACGATATTTACTGTCGGCAAATTCCTTATAGAAAACCTCGGCCACGGCTAGCACGATATCGATTCCCACCATATCAGCCAGGGCCAGTGGTCCCATGGGCATACCAGCACCTAACTTCATGGCTGTATCAATTTCTTCAATGGTGCCAATTCCTTCGCCTAAGGCAATAACAGCCTCGTTAATCATGGGAACCAAAATACGGTTCACAATAAAACCTGGAGACTCCTTAGCATTTACCGGTACCTTATTCATTTTTTTAGCGACTTCTGTAATGGCGGCTATGGTCTCTTCAGAGGTATCTAAGCCAGGAATAACCTCTACTAGCTTCATTACCTGGGCTGGATTAAAGAAGTGCATACCAACAACCTTGTCAGATCTTTTGGTGGCAGCCGCCATTTCAGTAATGGAAAGAGAGGAGGTGTTGCTGGCTAAAATGGCATGGTCGGGACACTTTTCATCCAGTTGCTTATAAACTTGTTTTTTCAGATCCATGTTTTCAAGGATAGCTTCAATAACCAAATCCACGTCTTTACAATCTTCATAAGAGATGCTACCTTTAATGCGACCAAATACCTGCTCTTTGTCTTCGGCGGTCATTTTGCCTTTATCAACGGCCTTTTGAAAACCTTTACTAATACCGGCTAAGGCCCGGTCAATAAACTTTTGGTCCACATCGATTAAAAGAACCTCATAGCCTGACTGAGCCGCCACTTGAGCAATACCGGAACCCATGGTACCACTACCAAGCACTGCTATTTTTTTAATGTTCATTGATTTCCCCCCTATTTTAATGAGTAATTATTTCTCAAAGCATAGATCGTGCCATAAAATTGATAACGTGTTAATTAATGAGAAAAATAAAGAAAAAAGCTGAAAAAAAAAGATAATTTTAAAACAGCAAACAAAAATTAAATATTGAAAATTATGAATTTTCTCAATTTAGCAAATCTTGATTAAGAAATATTTGGTAAAACCTAGATTTTATGGGTTTTCTCTTTTTGAGAAGGGATTGGCAAATTAGCGAAAGAAAGAAAACTTGGCTCCGCCAAGTCTTTAGACGTCGGCGGAGCCTTAGTTTGCCCTTATGCATATCGGAAAGTTTTATACTTTCTGATATGCTAAAAAAGCCTCACCCTTAAAAGGTGAGGACTAGTATTAAATATCATATTTTTTTATTTTTCTGTATAAAACCGAAAGATGTATATCCAGAAGCTTCGCAGCCTTATTTCGATTGCCATCAACCTTTTGCAAGGCATCCAAAATCATTTTCTTCTCGGTTTCAGCAATGGTCTCGGCTAAAGATTTTGTATTAACTTCACTAGAATTAACATTAACAATTTTTTTGAGAAAAGGCATATGCTCTGTGGATAAGATCTTATCATCTGTAAAACTAAACATTCTTTCTAAAGCATTTTCCAACTGTCTTACATTTCCAGGCCAATGATATTTTGTTAGCAGTTGCATAGCTTGCTCTGTGTACCCTTCCACATGACAATTTAACTTTTTATTTAGTTTATGAGTCAAATAATTAACTAACAGAGGAATATCCTCTGAACGTTCTCGCAGTGAAGGTAATCGAAAGTTTATTACATTTAAACGATAATAAAGATCCTCCCGAAAAGTACCATTTTTAACCATATCCTCAAGGTTTCGGTTGGTGGCTGAAATAACCCGTACATCTAAAGGAACAGTCTTAATTCCCCCTACACGCTCCAATTCCCTTTCCTGTAGAACGGCCAAAAGTTTTGACTGCATAGTGAGAGGTATTTCCCCAATTTCATCCAAGAAAATGGTACCTCCTTGGGCTAATTCAAATTTACCAGGTTTACCACCTTTTTTGGCCCCGGTGAAGGCTCCGTCATCGTAGCCAAAAAGTTCTGTCTCAAGTAGATTTTCTGGTACAGCAGCACAATTTACCCGAACGAAGGGCCTTTGGTTTCGGCAACCGGCGTTATGTATGGCCTGGGCAAGTAGTTCCTTGCCTGTACCGCTTTCGCCGGTAATCAGAATGGTGGAGTTAGAAGAGGCCACCTTGCGGGCAAGTTTTTTTATTTCCTTAACTGACTCGCTTTCTCCAATTAGATTTTTACAAGAGTATTTAGCCTTATAAACCTTGCGTATTTCTTCTTTGTAAAAAGCTAACTCCTTTTCCAATACCTGCAGTTTAGTAAATAGCAGTTTTCCTGAAGGTATATCGGTAAAGAGAGATTTCCCGATGGCTCCAATAACGTTGCCTTCGTTGTTAATAATGGGAATACGTACAACAATTAGTTTACGACCATTGACTTCCCAGAAATCATATAAAATGGGGCGGCCTGTCTCAATCACCTGGGGTAATTGAGAATGGCTGGTAACATCCCAAACATGTTTTCCTATAGCATCACTTTTTTTGAGACCTAAAATATTTAGATAGGTATTATTAATAAAGATAATATACCCCTGTGCGTTTACAACAATCATACCTTCATAAGGATTTTCGATAAGTACATCCCACATAGAGGCTAAGACTTGATTTTCGTTCAATTCTTGTTCTATTATTTGGTGGTCTCTTGACTTATGAATTTCCAAAGCGACCCCCTCCCAAGAATTTATTAAATTATTTAAAAATTTCTTCAATTATAAAAAATATCCTGCAAAACTTTTTGTTGAATTTTAACAATAAAAGGGAGAAAAGAAAAATTATTAAATTGTTGGATTGGTATATATGTTTGGAAAGAAGGCAAAAAGTTTTTTAAGCATATCAGAAAGTATAAAACTTTCCGATATGCATAAGGGCAAACTAAGGCTCCGCCGACGTCTAAAGACTTGGCGAAGCCAAGTTTTTCTAACTTTTAAAGATAAAAATAAATTTAGATAAAGATTTTAAACCTTAGAAGATATATTATAGGCCATTTAGACAGACACTACTGAGGAAACTAAAGTGAAGAGGTGAAGGTAGATTGTCTGAACAAAAGCCTGATCAAAATATCTCGGTCACAATAAATGGTTTGGTAAAAAAAGCCAGACAGGCCCAGGAAGAATATCTCCATCTAAATCAAGAGCAGGTAGACAATATTGTGAAAGCCATGGCCTTAGCTGGATTGGAAAATCATATGGGGCTGGCTAAGATGGCTGTGATAGATACAAAGAGGGGTGTCTACGAGGATAAAATTACAAAGAATATTTTTGCCACCGAAGAGGTTTATCACAGTATTAAATATGAGCGCACTGTGGGGATTATCAACGAAAATACCGAGGAGAATTTTTTAGAAGTGGCAGAACCCATTGGGGTGGTGGCTGCCGTAGTTCCTGTAACCAACCCTACCTCAACCACTATGTTTAAAGCATTAATATGTGCTAAAACCAGGAATCCTGTGGTTTTTAGTTTTCACCCAGGAGCTTTAAAATGCAGCATAGCAGCAGCGAAAGTGATGTTAGAAGCTGCTATAGCTGCAGGAGCGCCAAAGGATTGTATTAGTTGGATTGAAAAACCCTCCGTAGAAGCGACCCAGCAGTTGATGGCTCATCCCGGTGTATCCCTTATTTTAGCTACCGGGGGAACAAACATGGTATGTTCGGCATACAGTTCCGGTAAACCAGCCCTTGGCGTGGGTCCGGGCAATGTACCCTGTTATATTGAGAAAACTGCTAACATAAGACGGGCAGTGACGGATTTAATCTTAAGTAAAACCTTTGATAACGGGATGATCTGTGCTTCGGAACAGGCTGTTATTATTGATCGGGAGATTGCGGATCTTACCATTGGCTATCTGAGAGACAGTGGTTGTTATATTTTATCACCCACTGAAATTGAACAATTAAACAAAGCAGCCATTGATCATGATGCTGGGTTTATTGATCCGCAAATTGTAGGGCAACCGGCTACGCATATTGCAGAAATGGCTGGAATTTCAGTACCCAGTGGTACAAAAATTTTGGTGGCTCCCTTGGAAGGAGTAGGACCAGAATATCCTCTTTCTATGGAAAAGCTTTCCCCCATTTTGGCTTTATATATAGTGAACAGTAGTGAAGAAGGGATTCAAAGGTGCGTAGACATGCTTGAGTTTGGTGGCCTTGGTCATTCCGCTGTTCTTCATTCGGAGAATGAAGAATTAATCAAGCATTTTTCGCAGGTGGTTCGTGCAGGACGTATTATTGTAAACTCACCCAGTACCCATGGGGCCATCGGAGATATTTATAATACCAATGTACCTTCCTTAACCCTTGGTTGTGGCTCGATGGGGCGTAACTCAACCACTGCTAACGTCAGTGTGAAGAATCTGATTAACGTAAAAAGGGTAGCTACCCGTAAAGAAAAAATGCAGTGGTTTCGGGTGCCGGAACGCATTTACTTTATGCCCGGATCCATTCAGTATCTGACAAAAATGCCAGATGTTCAAAAAGTCTTAATAGTTACAGACAAGGTTATGAATGACATGGGGTATGTGGAGAGGGTGACCTACCATCTGCGCAAACGTCAAAACGATGTCCAAATTGAGGTCTTTGACTTAGTAGAACCGGATCCTCCCATAGAAATTGTTAGTCAAGGCGTAGAATTGATGGAGAAGTTTAATCCAGATACACTGATTGCCCTGGGGGGCGGATCCTCCATTGATACAGCAAAGGGCATGTGGTTGTTGTATGAGTACCCCGAGATGAAATTTGAATTTCTTAAACTAAAGTTTCTGGACATCCGCAAACGGACGTACAAATATCCAAAATTGGGCCGCAAGGTTAAGTTGGTGGCAGTACCAACCACCAGTGGCAGTGGTTCTGAGATTACAGCCTTCACCGTAATTTCTGACAAGCAAAGGAAAGTCAAGTATCCCCTGGCAGATTATGAGCTTACGCCGGATGTTGCTATCATTGACAGTGATTTTGTTATGTCCGTTCCCCCGAAGGTTACGGCGGATACTGGTATTGATGTGTTAACCCATGCCATTGAGGCTTACGTGGCTGTAATGGCTTCGGATTATACCGATGGTCTGGCTTTGAAAGCCATTGAATTGGTCTTTGCGTACTTGCCCAGAGTTTATAAGAATGGTCAAGACAAGGAAGCAAGAATTAAGATGCACAATGCCTCTGCCATTGCTGGGATGGCCTTTACCAATGCCTTTCTAGGGATTAACCATAGCATGGCCCATATCCTGGGGGCTAAGTTTGGCTTATCGCATGGCCGGGCCAATGGGGTATTGCTCCCTTATGTTATTGAATACAACGCCAGCTACCCTAGTAAATTTGCTGCCTTTCCCAATTACGAATATTATGTCGCTCCCGAAAAGTATCAACAAATCGCCAGATATTTGGGGCTACCCAGTCAGACTGTAGAAGAGGGGGTTCATAGCTTGGTGGGGGCAATCCGTAATTTAATGCAGCAGTTGGATATACCATTAACTATTGCCGACTGCGGGATTCCCAAGGCAGAATTTGAGGCTGCAGTACCAGAGATGTCTGAGCGAGCCTTTGAGGATCAGTGTACCACATCTAATCCACGGATGCCTTTGATCGAAGAGCTAAAAGAAATCTATCGGCGAGCCTATGGGAATGCTTAGCATAGTGAAAAAGAAGTTGTGTGGCAGGGTACCACACAACTTCTTTTAAGACCTATTGTTGGTTTATTTAGAATAAGAAACAGCAGCAACAAATAATTAGCAGGAAAAGCAGGAAGAACAGAAAGCAACCCACAAGAGGGAGCCAGGAGCAACCCCTCAAGGCTTCAATATTAACAGACATATTATAACCACCCTTTCTGTTTGATTCCTTTGTTTTAGTAGGGTTTAGCATAAGCACAGTTGTTAAGGGTAAATAAGTAATTCCATTTGCTGCTGTGCTTTAATTCATCGGTATAAATTTCGGTAATCATATTTCTATAAGGTAGGAACTCAAGACCATATAAAATTTTTCGATATCTTTCCACTGCAGCCAGTTCCCCAAATAGGGCACTGGTTATTCCTTCGCAGTAACTTTGGGGAGGTTGGAAGGTATTGTTCTGGGCAGGTGGTATCTCCTGTCCGGTTAATTCCCAATACAACTCCCGCAGCATTTTGTTGTGCTTGATTTCGTCATCTCGAATGGAAGCTACAATGTCTTTTTGTCCAGCCGGGGCAATGCTTACCATATAGTTGTAAAACAATTCATCTTCTCTTTCACCACTTACAGATTCTACGATTAATCTTAGGGACTCTGGATAGGCATACTGAGCTACATACATATAAGTAGGATGATATTTATAGTTCACACAGGGGTATCCTGGATAGGGTGTCTGTAACGGGTTAGTACCAGGTCCGCAGGAAGGGCAAAAATTGTTCACGGCATTGGTTTGCACTGGTTCAGTTTCTTGGTTGGTTGTTTTATCCTTTGGGTTATCGGCCATATGATAACACTCCTTCGCCTTTTTAGTACCATAATATGGGGTAAAGTAACAAATTGTTCCTCAAACTCCATTTTCCGTGGGATATGTACTAAGTATCAGTACGCCTACCACTAACAATGTTTTACATATCTCTCACTATCTTTGTTACAATATATTTCTTATAGTGGTATATTGTTTCAATTTAAAATCCTTTCAAGTTAATCTTTCATTTATTTTAATCATGCAACTTAGAGGTAATTTTTGGTAAAATAAGAGCGAAGATTCTATATTGTAAGGAGGGAATTGGAAATTAATAAACTAGGTTTAACAGGAAAAGCATGGCTTAAAGGTTTTCATATCTTTTTTGCTTGCCTATGGATTGGTGCGGCTGTTTCTATGGTACTTCTTAATCTTGTGAGAGGGCATATTTCCAATGGGGATGAACTATGGGCAGTGAATGCCTCAATAAAGCTAATTGATGACTTTATCATTATTCCTTCGGCTTTTGGATGCTTAATTACGGGCCTTTTATTTTCTTGGCTAACTAACTGGGGTTTTTTGAAATTTAACTGGATAATCGTCAAGTATATTATCAATATCTCAGCAATCCTATTTGGTACATTCTTCCTGGGTCCCTGGTTAAACGGCATGGAAGCTCTCTCTGAGGTTGAGCGGGTTTTGGTATTGAAAAATTCAACCTATTTGAACTATGCAAAAATGAACACTTACTTTGGGGTATTGCAGGCCCTGGTCCTAATTATTGCTGCATTCATTTCTGTATTTAAACCCTGGGGTAAAAGAAAAGCAACTTAAAGTTTAAAACAATGGTTTCATTCCAGACAGGAATGAAACCATTGTTTTTTCAAATCAGCCTATTTACTTCTTTAGTGATATGATAAATTATTTTTGGATAGTTTTCTTGACGGTATCAATTAGCTGGCCAGCCCCGTGGGTATAGGTGGTACTAATTTGGGTCCAAAAATACTGTATTACAAAGAATACACTTTTTATTCGATATGTATGAATAATGTCAGTGTAAACAATAGGGTCATAAGGAGATGTGTCTTTTTGAATTTAGTATGGGAAAGTATCAGGGAGGAGAGACAGGTTGTAAACAAAATAAACCATGTTAACAGTCCTAAGCCGATTTCTGTAAATAGAGAAGAGCACAATCCCCCTCTCCCAAAGCCAAAAGTTTTAATGGAACAAGCTAAAAACCCGTGCAAGGATAGTAACAAAAATGCAGACCAAGCCATTTTTTTATGATTTCTAACAAGCATCTGTACAAGAGCGTTAGTTGGTGCAGTCCTGGTTAATAACCTAGCAAAACACAACCCCAACAGTATAAAACCGATCCATCCAGTTAATTCCACCATTTCCCACCTAAAACGCATATTAACTCCCCTTCCTATTTTTATTCAAGATTATTAATGGTCTGGTACTATATTTTTTCTAAATATATTTTACAACAATTATCCAAACACATGATAAATTATTTGATATTTATTATAAGGGTGCTATTGCTTCATTCTTAATCTGACTGAAAAAAGCCCTAAGGTTGCCGGAGTTGGGGGGTGTCGGCGCTAACTTAGGGCTTAATTTATCTTATTATTATTTAGACTACAATATTAAGCATCGATGGAAGGATTGTTGCATCTGTTTTTTATATTCTTTTTGCGTCTTTGTTTTTGTAGAATACTTCCACAGTACAGTTGCATTTGTATCCATAGCATTCTTTGTACTTGTTTTTCTTGTCGTAAGAACCCTTAGAGCCACAGGGCTTGTGGTGTTTCTTGTCATAGGAACCTTTAGAACCACAGGACTTGTGGTATCTATTACTATTAGAACAACAGGAACCTTTAGAATCATCTGATTCGTTACAATCACCGCAGGTGTGCCATGGATTGCATTTCATAAACATTTTCATGAGTCCCTGAACATTTTTTTCGTGCAGTAATTTTCTAAGTTCGCTCTTATCCATATCCCGCATAAGAACACTCCTTTTTGAAGATTTCCTACATATAGGTTAATACACCATATGGTATATTAAGGAAAAATGTTCCAAAACTATCAAAATGTATATTTTATGCGTAACATTCCATTTAACCCTTTTATAACATAATAATAAAAGGATATCGAAAGGAAGGGTTACCAATATGGAAAACAACGGGCGAAATATACCGTCCTATTCTTTGTTTATTAACCCCAGGGATCTTCGGGAGCTTCGCAGTGATATATGGAACAATGAGCATGTTCCGGCTCAACTTAAAATAAGTAACACATCCTATCAAGTTGAGATAGCCTATCGAGGGGCCCTTACCCGTGAATTACCGAAGAAATCATACCACCTCAAGTTTATAAAACCCGAGACCTTTGCTGGTGGGCGGGAAATTCATTTAAATGCTGAGTATCTTGATCCATCGCTAATGCGCAATAAACTTTCATTCGATTTCTTTAAAAGTTTAGGTACACTGAGCCCAGAGGCCAAATATGTTTTACTTTTGTTAAATGGTACGTTTATGGGTGTATTCCTTCAACTGGAATCTGTGGATGATTTGCTTATAAAAAAGAGGGGTCTGCCAGCTGGGGCTATTTTTTATGCTCACAATCATGATGCGAACTTTTCCTTGCTAGCCCCTGATACCGATGATGTTAAGGATTCCCTTATGGATGGTTATAAACGAAAGGTTGGTACTAAGTCAGATGATGGATATCTTTGTGAACTCATTTATAAAATCAACACGGTTTCCCGTGAAGATTTTGGCAAAGAGATTGTGAAGTATGTTGATATTGGGAAATATCTGCGATGGTTAATAGGGGTGGTATGTACACAAAACTATGATGGCTTTATTCAAAACTATGCCCTGTATCGTAACTCTGATAACGGCTTGTTTGAAATGATCCCCTGGGATTATGATGGAACTTGGGGACGTGATTGTTATGGAAAGATTATGGAATACAACTATATCCCTATTCGGGGTGCCAATACTCTAACCGCTCGAATAATGGATGTTCCTTATTTTCGGCATCAGTACCGGCTAATGTTTGAGGAAACCATAGAGACACTCTTCATCCCCGAGGTTCTTGAACCCCAGGTTACCGCCCTTTATAATGTGCTTCGTCCCCATATTAACCTTGATCCTTATAAACAAAAATCTCTTAGAAAGTTTGATGCAGAACCTGAGTATATTCTCCAATTTATTAAGAAACGGAACAAATTTTTAAAGGATCAATTATTGGAATTGGTATGACTGAACAAACCCTTTATTACCCATGTAAAGGCTTCATTTTTAATAAAAGAAGCAATAGTACCTTAATTAAATGCATTAATAGGCTGATCCATAACTGTACATCTCATCTGTGTTCATATTGCAAATAGGTTTTTGATAATGTAGCAAAGCAAGGTTATAAGCGCAATAATTTTCAAGATTATGTATTACCATAGGAAAGTTGTCAAGTGAATTCCTTATTGAAGGATTTGTTTAAATCCTTGTTTAATTTAAACAATATATTCTCATGATTAGGAGATAGTCCATGGACGTATTTAAATTTGTTTCTCCGGAAATTATTTTTGGCCCTGGTACTGCGACAGAGTGTGGGCTAAGCGCAAGTCGGTTAGGTGCTAAACGTGTTTTTGTTGTGACCGACAGAGGTGTGCATGCCAGTGGGTGGCTGGAGCGTGTTCTAGGAAGTCTTAACGACAATGGTTTGGAGTGTATTGTTTGGAAAGATGTTTCCCCCAATCCCAAGGATTACGAAATATACTGTGGTGTTAATAAATATATAGATAATAAGTGTGATTCGCTGTTAGCGGTAGGGGGTGGTAGTCCAATTGATGCTGCCAAGGCTGTGGCCTTGTTAGTGTCAAACGGAGGAAAACTCTCTGATTATGAAGAAATTGACAGCATCACTCGACCATTACCGCCCATCGTTGCTGTGACCACCACAGCCGGTTCGGGGTCAGAGGTTTCTCAATTTTCAATTATTGTGAATGCCCCGGAAAAAAGAAAGATGACCATTGTATCGAAATCTCTGATACCCTACATTTCCATTCATGATCCCCAGTTATTAGAAACCTTAAATAACCAAGCCATGATTTATTCGGGGGTCCATGTATTAACCCATGCCATTGAAGCCTATGTTTCAAAGGGTGCAACTCCTATGACTGACTTGTTTGCATTGAATGCTATAACATTAGCAGCGGACAGTTTACGCCTAGTTAAGGGAGGAAAGAGAAGCACGGATTTAAATCAGAGTATGGCTATGGCCAACCTTAATGCAGGTTTGGCATTTTCCAATGCCATATTAGGTGCAGTACATGCCATAACACATCAGATAAGTGGATGGTTGGATATACCTGCAGGAATGGTTGATGCGGTTTTGCTGCCCCATGTGGTAGAATACAATTTACCAGCAAATCCATTAAAATATGCTAGGATTGCAGAGGCTCTTGGAGAAAAGGTTACTTCGGTGCAAAATGGAGCAGATAAGGTAATACCAGCTATCAAAAATTTATTTGCGGTTCTGGAATTGCCGGACAAGCTTTCAGATTTAGGTATTAATATGAAACTTTATCCTCTCCTGGCGGAGAATATTACCAAAGACATATGTCTGGTTACCAATCCAATGAACATTGGCTTAAATGATGTTATTGATCTGCTAGGAAGGGCTTGCTAATGGTTAAATTTGAGAAAAATGAAGAGTTACTAAATAAACTTATCGGTGTTCGATCCACCAGGCTCAATCACTATGTTGAGCTTAGAAAAACCATTGAAGAAATGACCAAACAAAATAAAAGGTTAGAGATTATAAATGAAATAGCCCGTAGTATTACAGTAGCTATGTCCTATGACGAGATTATCGAGCGTACTGCGGAACCTCTTAAGGAAGTAATACCCTACGACCTCTTAAGCTTTTGCCTGCTGGAGGGGGATCAGTTGGTTATTAAGTCTGGTATTCCTAAGGAACAGGTAATTCTAGGGGTCGGTACGGTATTACCCAGGGAGAACTCTGCCCCTTGGAAAGCCATGCGGGAAAAAAAGTGCTTTTTGCGTCAAAATATTTGGCAAGACCCAGAAAAGTATGGAGAAGATAGGGACCTTAGAAAGGTAGGCATACGTTCTGCCATTATGGCACCCTTGCTAATTCAAGATAATGTAATTGGTACGCTAAACTTTGGCAGTAATAAAACCGAGGCCTATTCACAGAAGGACTTTGTGTTTGTTCAGCAATTGGCTGACCAGTTGGCGGTCTGCTTACAAAATAGCAGCTTGTATGGTGAGGTTTTAAAAAGCCAGAGAGAGTGGGAAGCAACGTTTCGTGCGGTACCCGATACGCTATTCACCATTGATTTGGATTTTACCATTATGAACATCAATAAGGTGGAAGTTAAAGGCGTTCATTACCGTCAATTGTTAGGAAAAAAATGCTATGAAGTATTTGGCAAAGATCATAAGCAATGCAACCCATGCCCGGCCAGAAATGCCTTTACCACCGGCAAACCGGCAAATGAACTAATCACCCATACCCCTGATAAAATTATGGATACCTTTGCTTACCCACTTTTTGATGAAAATGGTCAGACCGTGGGTTTAGTCATCTATATATCAGATGTTACAGAACGTATTCATATACAGAGTCAGCTTGTGCAATCCGCTAAGCTGGCGGCGGTGGGAGAAATGGCTGCGGGTGTGGCCCATGAATTGAACAGTCCCCTAACTGCAATTCTGGGTGATTCCCAACTTCTATTACGCAAATTTGGGCAGGAACATGCTAGCTATCCAATGCTAGTGGATATCAAGAATTGCGGAACCCGTTGCAAAAGAATAATCCAAAATTTATTGGCATTTTCAAGGCAAGAACAATATCACAATGAGTCTGTTTGTTTAAATCAGGTGGTTGAAAACAGCCTAGCCCTAGTTTCCTATCAAATTGAAAAGACCAATATACGTATTAAAACCAACATACACCAGGAGTTGTCCCCAATATTGGGTAATAAGCAGCAGTTAGAGCAAGTTGTGGTTAATTTTCTTCTAAATGCCAAAGATGCGTTATACGGAGACCCTGCAGGGATTATCACCATCACCACTGGCAGTTTACCAAAGGATTCCGAAGTTAATGAAGTTTTTATCTCGGTAAAAGATAATGGTTGTGGCATAGAACAGTCAAATATATCGAAAATTTTCAATCCTTTCTTTACAACTAAAGAAAATTTTAAAGGTACTGGGCTAGGTCTATCGGTCAGTTTGGGTATTGCACAAAGTCATGGAGGAAGGATAGTGGTTCAAAGTGAACTAGGGCAGGGAAGTACCTTCAGTTTAATCATCCCAGCTGGGCAGAAGGGTGAGAAGAATGACTAGGCAGATAAAAGTGCTTATAGTAGATGATGAAATTGAGGTTTGTAATTTTTTTCGATTTCTCCTTTTGGAAAAGGGCTATGAGGTTGTTACGGCCTACTCAGGCAAGGAATTAACAGCAATGCTATTACAAGATTCCTTTGAATTAGCCTTTGTAGACTTAAGGCTGCTGGACACAGATGGTATTAAGGTGCTGGAGCAAATTAAAGCAGTTCAGCCAGATTGCAGGGTTATACTTATGACTGGCTACAGTACCGTAAAGACTGCTGTGGATGCTATAAAATTAGGGGCCTATGACTACATTGAAAAACCCTTTGAGGAAATAGAAGAACTAGAGTCGTTGATTGATTCAGCATTAGATACCTCGAGGAGAGTCCCCCAGGACAACGAGTCCTTTGTTAAGGAGTTGTTTAGGAACGGAATAATCTGTTCGCATAGAAGTCCCTTAGTAAACGCATTGGCATTGGCAAAAAAGATTGCTAGCAAAAACATAGCTGTTCTTATCCAGGGAGAAACTGGTGTGGGCAAAGAAGTGGTGGCTCGCTACATACACAGCCAGAGCCTACGAACCTCTCAGCCCTTCATAGCGGTCAATTGTGCTGCTTTTACTGAAAGTTTATTGGAAAGTGAGTTGTTCGGACATGAGAAGGGTTCCTTTACCGGAGCTCAAGGTGTACGCAAAGGGATATTCCAAATTGCCGATGGCGGGACCCTATTCCTAGATGAAGTGGGGAATGCCAGTCCAGCCATCCAAGCTAAATTACTACGGGTGCTGGAGTGCGGGGAGTTTCTACCTGTGGGAGGAGAAAAAATTAAGAGAACTGATGTTAGGGTTATTTCCGCTACCAATGTTTCCTTAATTGATGCTGTGGCTATGAAACAGTTTCGAGAGGACCTTTATTATCGTTTAAATGTGTTAACCCTGGACATCCCGCCCTTAAGGGAGCGGAAATGTGATGTTGAGCCCTTGGTTAACCATTTTGCAAAGCGGTTTTATAGTCATGAAAACGGCCATGAACTAATAATTGAGCCTGCCGCCATCGATATTCTAATAAATTACCCCTGGCCCGGCAACGTCAGGGAACTGGCCAATGTTATGGCCCAAGCGGCGGCTTTGGCTGAAAAGGGGAGGATAACCCCGGATATTCTGCCGGATCAAATTAAAAATAAGGGAGAAAATAACTTCGAAAAGCTAAATTTATTAACTGGGGATAATATTGAGGAAATTATTAACCAATATTCTCGTGCTTTGGCAGACCAGTTGGCTACAATTCCTGTGGATCTTAATGAATTGAGTAAAAAACTCAAGGTTGCCCAACATTATATTACAAAACGGGTGGTTCAGGAAGGTCTAAGAAGGGTTAATGGGAATCGAGTAGAGGCAGCAGAAAAGATGAATTGTACCACCAGGGTTTTGCGGTACTATCTAAATGAGAGAGACTAAAGCGATTTTAACCTAAAGCATGGGCCGATTTTTTGGCCCATGCCGTTTTTTTGGCCATGATCTTCGGTGAATGTATTTGCTTATTAGCACGCTTTAAGGCTATTAAGCCCTAAAGTCTGTATATTTAACCAATTCCGATAATTGGCATGGAAATTGCGTTTCTAATTAACAAAGGACCCCACTGTTTAGTGGAGAGGATAAACAAAGGAGGTAGTGCAGTGTTAAAGGATTATGTACTCGCCAAATCGGTTGATGATGTTTTAGCTGAGCTTAACACATATGCAGGAAAAGCCAGGATCATTGCCGGTGGCTCAGATGCAATGCTGGATCTTAACTCAGGAAAACTCAAAACAGATTGTCTGATTGATATTACTAAGATCGGTGAACTCAAAAAGATTGATTATATGGATGGACAAATTGTCATAGGTGCTGCGGTAACACACAGTGAAGTAAAAAATTCGGAGTTAATTAAAACAAAGGCACCTCTATTGTCCGACGCTTCTGGATCAGTGGGATCGCTTCAAATTAGAAATACGGCTACGGTGGTTGGTAATGTTTTAAATGCCCAGCCCGCTGCAGATGCCGCAGTGGCTTTAGTTGCTTTGGGAGCCGAGGCAGAAATTAAAGACATGACAGGCACTGTTTATGTACCTGTTGAAGAAATGTATGCTGGAGTCGGTAAATCAACGGTTGATTCTACTAAACAACTGGTTACTGCTGTGAAATTTTCGGCCTTAGTTGAGGGGCAGGGTTCTGCCTTTGTAAGACTTGCTCAGAGGGGAGCACTGGCACTGCCTATGCTAAATGTTGCAGTTGTTATCTCTCTTAAGGAAGAAAAAGTAGAATGGGTTCGTATTGTCATGGCTCCAGTGGCCCCAAAACCAATTAGAGCAAGAATGGCAGAAAAAGTATTACAGAATGCATCCGTCAGTGAGGAGCTTATAGAAGAGGCTGCCAGGGTGGCCTGTACAGAAGCCAATCCCCGTAACAGTGCCCTAAGAGGTTCCGCGGAGTATAGAAAAGAAGTCTTGGAGGTTTTAGTCAAACGTGCACTGGAACAAGCTATATCCGCAGCAAGGTAAGTTATCAATCTTAAGGGAGGTATTCAAGTGAAGAAGAAAGTATTGAATTTTAAGCTAAATGGGGATCCCATGGAATTGCTTGTTTCCCCTGAAGATACTTTACTTGATGTATTAAGGGATCAACTGGGTTTAACCGGAACTAAAAAGGGTTGCGGCAAAGGAGAATGTGGGGCCTGTACCGTTATAATGAATGGTAAAAGTGTAAATTCCTGCATAGTCCCGGCTTTACAGGCAATGGATAGCGAGGTGGAAACCATTGAAGGTATCGGTACTTCAGAAAAACTGCACCCGTTGCAGGAAACCTTTATTGACCATGGCGCTATTCAATGTGGTTTTTGTACCCCTGGTATGATCATGTCGGCTAAAGCTCTATTGGATCAAAACTTAGCTCCAACCCGTACAGAAATCAAAGAGGCCATTGCGGGAAATATTTGCCGATGCACTGGCTATGTAAAAATTGAAGAGGCCGTACAGTCTGCCGCTGAGATAATGAAAAACAATAAAGAACAGTAAGGGAGGGAAAAAAGTGAAAAAAGATTATGCTGTGGTTGGAAAAAGCGTTCGTCGGTTAGACGCAATGGAAAAGGCCATGGGGAAAGCGACCTTTACCACTGATATAAAATTACCTGGTATGTTATACGGCAAGGTTTTACGAAGTCCGCATCCCCACGCAAGGATTGTCAAGATTGATACCAGCAAAGCGGAGGCCCTGCCGGGGGTAAAGGCTGTGGCTACTTATCTTAATACCCCTCGGGTAAAATTTAATACTTCGGCTACTTCCACTTTCACCATTCCGCCCTTGCAGCCTGTGGAAGACCAATATATATTTGATTCTGTGGTTCGCTATGTGGGGGATGAAGTTGCTGCAGTGGCGGCTGTTTCCAAAAGTATAGCCCAGGAAGCCTTAGGATTAATTGAAGTGGAATATGAATTATTACCCACTGTATTTGACCCCTTAGAGGCTATGAAGGATGATGCTCCGGTTATTCACGAATCTGAGGCCGGCAAGAATATTCCCGGGGAGAAAATTCATATAGAAATGGGTGATGTCGAAAAGGGTTTTAACGAAGCCGATTATGTTTTTGAGCATACCTTTAAACTGCCAGTGCAAAAGCAGGCACAAATGGAGACCCAGGCGGCAGTGGCCCAGGTTGCTGTGGATGGTAAGGTAACGGTATGGTCTACCACCCAAACTCCCCACCCCTCCAGAAGAATTTTAGCAACCATTTTTGGTATACCCTACAGTAAAGTTCGTGTATTGAACCCACCTTATATTGGCGGCGGTTTTGGCGTTCGTATCGGATTGTCCGCCAAGGCCGAACCCATAGCCCTGGCTCTGGCCATGCTGGCTAAACAACCGGTTAAAGTGGTATACGACCGTAAGGAAGACTTTATTGCTTCAGATACACGGCATGCAGGTTATGTAACTGTTAAAACAGGGGTTAACAAGGATGGAACCTTTAATGCTCGCAAAATAACTGCCATCCTTAATTCTGGTGCCTATTGCAGTTGGAGTGCAGAAGCTCCCGGGGTTCTTGGCGCTATGGGTCTTTCTATCTACTATTGCCCGAACCAACTATATGATGGTCATAGTGTATACACCAATACCACTCCTGCTGGAGCCATGCGGGGTTTTGGCAACCCACAGGCCATGTTTGCTGTGGATTCCCAGGTGGATATTATTGCTGAGTCCCTTTCAATGGACCCCTTAGAACTAAGACGGAAAAACATGATGCGGACTGGCCAGCCATGGGTGTTGCCCTATCCCTGCTTGAGTTCCGGCTTGGAAGAGTGCATGGACCGGGGAGCTAAGGAAATTGGTTGGGAGCGCAGAACCAAGCTAAGCAAGGACGGTACTAAGCGGAGGGGAATGGGTATGGCCATTGGTACCCACGTATCCAATGCTTGGCCCTTCTGCGGGGACTATTCCAATGCCTATGTAACAGTGCAACAGGATGGTTCTGTTCATGTAGCCAGCGGGGTGCCGGACATGGGTACTGGAACCATGACCACCCTTAGCCAGATGGCTGCAGAAATATTAGGGGTCACCATTGATCAAGTGGGCATTACCATTGCTGATACGGAGTCCACTCCCTTTGAGATTGGTAGTCACGCCAGCCGTACCTGTTATGCATCCGGTACAGCGGTGGTGGCTGCTGCCCAGGATGCCAGAAAACAAGTGGTTGAATATGCTGGCAAGATGCTGAATGTAAATCCAGACGAGTTGGATATTGAAGAAGGTATTATTTATTCAACCCTCAATGAGGAAATTCGAGTTCCTCTGGGTACAGTAGCAATTGAAGCCCACCTGCATGGTCTACAGTTTATTGGGGTAGGTAAAATTATACCGCAGAATGCTCCTCCCTACCTGGCCCACTTTGCCGAAGTTGAGGTCGATACCGAAACAGGAAAAGTAAGTATAATTAAGCTGGTTGCTGCTCACGATGTAGGAAAAGCCATACACCCCATTATTGTGGAGGGGCAATTGGAGGGCGGACTGGCAATGGGTGTTGGCTACGCTCTCAGTGAGGAGATTAAGTATGATAGCAAAGGGAAACAGTTAAATGATGGCTTTCATAAATACATGCTACCCACAGCCATGGATATTCCAGAAATGAAGGCCATTATTGTAGAGGCTGAAGATCCCACAGGTCCCTTTGGTGCTAAGGGCGTTGGGGAAACTGGACTGGTGGCGACTGCTGCTGCCATTGCCAATGCAGTATACGAAGCCATTGGAATCCGGTTCTTTGAAATACCCTTAACTGAGGAGCGGGTTTACAAGGCTCTAAAAGAACGCAAATAGTCAAGTTATTAACTCTGAGGGACACCTTACGACCTAAGGTGTCCCCAGAATGCTGTTACACTGCTTCGAAAATCGTTCACTATGGATAAGTAAATATTTTTAATAACTTTGCCAACAAGCTAAACAACCTCTTCTAATCGGAAGAGGTTGTTTTTATGGTATTTACGGTTTGGGAAGTGTTTCCCCTCATATTATAGTAAACCCCCAAAATGATAAAAAAGCTGCCAAGAAAGAAAGTATTGCTTAGTTGTTCTTGTAAGAACAGCAAACCCAGCAGTGTGCCTACCACCGGTTGAAAGAAGAAAAACAATCCTGCTTGGTGAGAAGGTAGCATGGATAGACCTTTGTTCCAACTAAAAAATGCTAAGGCAGTAGAAATGATAGCAATATACAAGATGCTTAGCACCATGGGGAGTTGAATCAAATCCTCAAAGGACCATATGTTACGTTCAAAAAAAATACAGGGAAAAGTCAGGACAGTAGCAATTAGAATGCCCCAGGTGGTGATCTGTAGGGGTGTATAGATGGTGGAAATCTTTCTAGAGATCACCGAATAATAACCCCAGAAAAGTGCTGCCTCCAGTAAAAACAGTTTTCCTATAATAGTTTTATCTGGACCCTGTGAACCGGGCATACCAACAACCACCAGCACACCGATAAAGGCAATGGCAATGGAAACCACCTGCTTGAGGGTAATCTTTTCTTTCAATAAAGGAATGGCAAAGGCGGATAAGAAGACTGGTGATAAGGTTGTTATTACTGCACCCATGTGGGCTGAAGATAATTTTGTACCGATAAATTGAGCGGCAATGGATAGAAAATAACCAACAAATCCTATCTGAAAGACCAGGTTTCTCTGTTGGCGGGGGATCAATTGAGCCCCTTTGAAATAGAGAATTGCCAACAATAGACCGGATGCAATCAGATAACGGATAAAAAGTAATGTAAAGGGTGGTATTGTATCAAGGGCGAATTTGCTAACAACATACATGCCTCCCCAAATACTGGCAGCCAGCGATAAGTAAAAGGCCCCTACATAATGCTCTTTCAAAGACATCCCTCCTGCAAAAAATACTTATCCTCATTATAAATAAAATAAAGGGCTTTTTTTGCCCTTTATTTAGCATTTCTTTATCTTATCTTTGGAAAGCTTTTCGATAGTCCGAGGCGGACATACCTTCTTTTTGCCTGAACAACCTCGCCAAAGAAGATTGCTGTTCATAGCCAACCTCCTGAGCAATTCTTAATAAAGAGAAGTCAGTATTGATTAAAAGGTATTTAGCTTTTTCTAAACGGAGTTTCTGAATAAAGGCAAGCGGTGAAAGTCCTGTTTTTTTCTGAAACCATTGACAGTAATAAGACGGGTTATAATGTTCCAGTGCCGCCAAATACTCCAGAGATATTTTTTCCTGGTAATGGTTTTGCACATATTGGATGGATACTGGTTGATCAAAATTGTATAAAAGACGGGAGGCATATCTGAACAAATCATGAAGGGATGGATTTGGTTTAGAATGCGCTCCTGTTTCACTTAAAAATAAAAACCGAAGAGATTCCCAACGCTGGTCCAAAGGTAAATAAACCCCACCATCCATATTTTTATAGTTTTGTTCTGGTAATAATGATGCGGGAATATCCAGGACAAGAAATTCATTCTTGTCCTTGGAATAGAAGGTGTGGTTATCTCCAGGTGGTAAAAAGAATAAGTGCTTGTTATCAAGTCTTACTCTGTGTAAGTTAGTCTCAATAAATAGAGTTCCTTGTAGGGGCAACAGCAATTGGCCAAAGGAGTGGGCATGGCTAAGACAAGAATTGGTGTAAATTCGTCTTTCACACAAAATATTTCTTAACTCGTCCATAACCTAACCCCCTTATTATACCTATCACTATTATAATGCATTTTTCTTAAAGAGCTAAGACCTTTGTTTTGTCATGCCTAAATCGCACCCTGACTGTGCAAAAACCTCTTTTATGTTATGCCGGATAGCATTCAAGTTTATTTCGGTCCAGATAGGTTCGTGCATAAAAACAACCTCTTTAATATTGCTTATTTTTGGAACTTAGGTAACATTTGTAATTTTAATCTGAAGGCACCCATTAAAAGGTTTACAACAACGGATATTCCTGTTCCCTATAGCAAAACCGCTGGAAATTTTTATATACCCAGTCCAAACAAAACTGATGAATGAGATTAGGACAATAATATAAGGGACTTAGCATAATTGGGCGGAATTTGCAAATGTTTTGCCAAAGGTCAGGTCTGTAATATATATGGGCCCTTTAGACTATTAAAGATGGGTAGAATTGCTCAATAATCACCCAAAAAATTTAAAAACTGTGTTTTTTGGAAAATAGTAGTGGAATTTCACATGAGTAGTCGTTATTATAGAAGGAGAAATAGACAGACCATGAAGAGGTGGATGACCATTCCTACCATAATAGACACGTCAGCTGGCAATTTGCCTTCCAGGGAAGATAAAATAGATGGCTTAACCAGAGGGAAAAGAAAGAAAAAAAAGTATCAGATGAAGAAGGGACTTAAGAGATTCCTTTTTTTGTCAATGTTGGTTTTGCTTTGTGCCGGTGGGTATTATTTAGCCAAAAACAGTTTTCATTTGCAGTTAGCATCGGGGGCGCCACTGGAAAAACCAGTTGAGCAACTGCATGTATTGGATACATCCAGGATCTATTTATATGCTCCCCAATTTGAACAAGGCAATATCGTACTGCAGGGAACTGTCCTAAGTCCAGAACTGCAATATAAGAATTCCCAATACAAGATGATTGGCAAGGATATGTATATCCGTTTACTGGTTCAAGCAAACCCTGACAAGACCTTAAAAGAATTTGGTTTTAAAGTACCCTACGATAAAAATAAAATTAAAAAAGTTTATATCATGGGGCCTACTGAAAAGGATAAATACCTTGTATTACAAAACCCGTAGCTTAAGTAGAAACTATAAAATTAAATATATTGTCTCCCTATCAGCTGATAGATATTTAACGAAATAGATTGTATAATTAAATTCTTAGGGATTAAAATAAGAATTTTATCCTTGTCTTCAGTAATAATCAATACAGGGAGGTTAATGCTATGTATGGAGCCCTGCAACCTACTCACTTACTACTAATTTTATTTATTGTTCTGATTATTTTTGGGCCTGGCAAAATGGTCGGTATGGGAAAAAAACTGGGTGAAACTGTACGCGAATTCAAAAATGAGGTTACGGTAGAGGACGATCAGGAGAAAAAGAACGAGAACAGTTAATTGATTAAATTTATTTAATTATTTATGTGTTTAAAAACCACCTTCACTGAATATATATTTCAAAAAGCAGTGGAGGTGGTTTTGTGATGTTTCCTAAGCACACTCGTGTCATCCTTCACAACGGTAAAGAATATCATCTGACAGAGACTTGGAGTGGTGAGATTATTGTTATACAGGCGGGCTCAGACAAACCATTGGACTGGAAAAGCTATGAGTATGTCAGTGTAGTTTCCGAGTATAAAATACTGGAAAATACCTTGCAAGAAGCTGCATTCAATACAATAAGCAACGGATAATGAAAGCCCCCGGCATAAGCCGGGGGCTTGTTTGGCATATCAGAAAGTATAAAACTTTCCGATATGCATAAGGGCAAACTAAGGCTCCGCCGACGTCTAAAGACTTGGCGGAGCCAAGTTTTTCTAATATATTACTTCATTTATTGATAAACCTACTATTAGCATCCAATTATAGTAGGTTTCCCAGCAACCAGAACAAATCAATGGTTCGAATAACCCCAATGGGAACATGGTTTTCCAGTACCGGGATCAGGTTCTCCTCTTGCAAAAGCATCTTCCTAATAACCTCTTGGATTGGTTGCTGGGTGTCTACAGTACCTAGAAAAATGGGTCGCATGATGTCCTTTACCTTAATACCCTCAGATTCATGGATCCGATTAATAAAAAACCAACTCCAGGAGGCAGATTTAACCCAAGGATCATTGTAATGATCTTTAAGTCCCACTGCCTTTAAAAGATCTAATAAGGTTAATATTCCACTCACATTACCCTTATTATCCAGTACAATCAGGGCTCGATGACCATGAAAGGCCCCAGACTTATCGCGGTAGATGGAAATTCTCAAGGTGTAAATGGCATGGCGAATAGAATCATCCGCTGAGACCGTGGCGTAATCACTTAACGGGATCATAACATCACGGGCAGTTAAACTCTGCAGCATTCATACCACCCTTTCTATAATACCTATAACTTAATACCGTATTTTTGCATTCGGTAAAGTAACGTAGGACGAGAAATTCCCAAATATTTTGCAGCCTTTGTCTGATTATAGTTATGTTTTTCCAATGCTTTTATGATAAGATGTTTTTCTAACTCTTCAAGGGAGAACCCACTTTCCGGGAGATTTAAAATGGGGTCTGCATTTTCCTTTAAACTATCCAATAACTCCCTGGGCAGATGTACAGGTTGGATTTCTGAACCTTGACAAACAATCAGAGCTCTTTCAATGGCATTTTGAAGTTCTCGAATATTACCAGGCCAGTGGTAGTTATTTAAAATCTTCATTGCCTCCGGTGATATTTTTTTACTTCGGGAAGGATCAAACTTACTTAGAAAATGATTTACCAATAAAGAGATGTCTTCTTTGCGGGAACGCAATGGAGGGAGGTTAATTCGCATGACGTTTAACCGATAATATAAATCCTCCCGAAAGGTTCCCTTGGCAATGGCAGAGGATAACTCCGAGTTGGTGGCAGCAATTACTCGTACATCCACTTGAATGGTCTCGGTACCTCCCAGTCTTTCAAAACATCTTTCCTGCAGAACCCGCAGCAACTTAACCTGCATGCTGATGGGCATTTCTCCAATCTCATCTAAAAAAATAGTCCCCCTATCCGCAATTTCAAAGCGACCTTTCTTTTTGCTTGTGGCACCAGTAAAGGCCCCTTTTTCATGCCCAAACAATTCACTTTCCAGAAGTTGTTCCGGTAGAGCTGCGCAATTGACTGCCACAAAGGGCCTGTCGGCTCGTTTGCTGGATTTATGTATTTCTACCGCTGCCACTTCTTTGCCAGTACCACTTTCCCCGGTAATAAGAACAGTGGCATTGGTTTTGGCTACCTGTCGGATTAACAGGGAAACCTCTTTTATTGCATCACTCTGACCCACCATTTTACCATATTTTTTACCCAGTTCCTGTCGTAAAAAATCAACCTGATTTTCTAAATTGGATAGATGGAGGGCCTGTTTAACTTGAACTTTTAGTTCATCCAGCTTAAATGGTTTGGTGATATAATCAGTGGCACCGAATTTCATGGCTTCGATGGCGGTTTCAATTGTGCCGTGAGCAGTAATCATGATCACAGGGATATTAGAGTTGATACTTTTAATCTTTTTTAATACCTCAATACCTGTGATGTCCGGCATCTTTAAATCCAGAATTACCAATGAAGGTTCAGTTTCATGGGCTAACTCAATACCCCGAAGACCCCGGGTAGCTGTTATCACTTGGTATCCTTCATGGCCTAATGCCCTCTCAAGGGCCCAGCACATTCTTTCTTCATCATCAATGACCAGAATTCGTGGTATCAAGACAATCCCTCCTCTCGGAGATATGTTTTTTCCTTGGCAACCGAATGGTAAATGTGGTTCCTTTGTTCCGGGTACTAGACACTTCAATGGTTCCTTCATGTAGCTTAATGTTTTGGTAAGAAATAGAAAGCCCAAGCCCAGTGCCAGCCTTTTTGGTCGTGTAAAAGGGATCAAAAATCTTAGACTTTTCTTCTAAGTCAATACCTTCACCCGTGTCCGAGAAGGTGACTGTCACCAAGTTTTCACTTTGCTCTGTTTTAATATCCAATGTTCCACCGGATGGCATGGCCTCCGCAGCATTAACAATAAGATTAACAAATACCTGTTTAAGTTTTTCAGTATCCGCCATGATTTTAGGCAGACTTTCATCCAAATGCAAGTGAACCGTTACATTTTCTTTTCGCAACATCGCAGCAGAGAAGGATAGTACACCCTTTAGAAGGTCATTAACAGAACATTCCTTAATAGATACCTTTGTTGGACGGCCAAAATCTAGAAGTTCTTGAATCACCATGTTTTGGCGATCCACTTGTTCGTCAACTGCTTTGGTAAATTCATCGATACCACTAACCTGAGAGTACTCATCTTTCATTAGTTCCACCAGGGTTTTAATAATACCGATGGGGTTTCGCAACTCGTGAGCTACGCCCGTTGCCAGACGGCCAAGTGCAATAAGGTGCTCCGACTGACGCAGTTGGTCTTCCAGTCGTTCCTTTTCCAACAAGCCAAGGGCCATACGGTTAACTGCCTGGGCTACCTGGCCCAGTTCGCCGGACATCTCGGGCAGTAGGTGGTGAATATCGTGTTCCATGCGATGTAACCCCTTTTTTAAACGATCAACACCGGTTGTAATATTGCGGATTGTTAAAAGGGTTGCAAACATGACCATGGCCAACACTGCTAAAGTAAAGTAACGAAGGAATTTCCGAGCATAATTGCTTTGGTAGAAGAAGGGGTTTAAACGTTCGCCTGCCCACATAACTGCTACCACTTTTCCTTGCAATATCACAGGGGAAATGTACTCAACAACTTGGTCATCCCAGGAACCGGAAATGTAAAAATTGGGCTCCTTGCTCATTTCAGTTGCCACCAAGCGAGGCTTAGTATTGGCGAAAATAATTTTTTCCCGCTGGGCTTCCTCTTCAGGGGAGAGATTACGATAGTTATGCAGGAAACCCAGTACTTTGATTTTTTCTGTTTGAGGTACATAGAGACCGAAGCGGATGCCAGAATTAGCAGGCAGGTGCGGCTCTACCACCCGTGTAAATTCATTATGCAGTGTGGTTGAGGAGATATTCTCGGGAGTTATTCTTAGAGACTCAAGGTTTTTCATAAAACTTTGGTTAGTACTCTTAACCAGAGCTTTTAATCGCTGCTCTTTCTCTAGAAATATTACCTTATCTGTTTGGGAGGCGAAGAATACGTCATACATCAATGCTACAATAGGTACAAGCATAATCACTGCAATAATAGTTACTATCTGATTAGTTAGACTATTTTGTTTAAAGAAAGGAAAAATATTTTTATTATTCAGTAAAATCGACCTCCCTTTTGGATATTTTTCTTTATGTGAATTATATACTACAAGTAGGTGTAGGAAAAGATACAAAAACGAAAAAACACGATATATTGCAAAAATAAAAGCAATAAGCGTATAATCAGATAAAACAAACTTTAGAAAAATACTCAAGAGGTGTTGCAATTGCTACACCTCTTGAGTATTTTTCTAAAGAAAGCTTGGAAACAAAGGAATTATGATGTTGGCACAGACTTTGCTATATAAAGAATTAAATCACAAATAAAGGAGGGGCGTAGCTTGGGTTAAGCACCTTGTTTAATTACTAGCAAAGGAGAGGTTGAAAATGAGTGATACATCCAAACCCAGTATTTTTAAAACGATCATTTTTTTGGTCGTAGCCTTATGTGCGTACCTTGTTATTTTCTTTAATATTGAGTCCTTAAACAAATTCTACCTCAGCAAATCTGTTGTTCCAGCCATTTGCTTGCTGGGCACCATTGTTTTTATTGCTTTTACTTACGGTACAGCAATGTCTTATATTCTAAATCTATTAGGTCTGGAAAGTGATCATTAAAGGGAGGGAAGATCATGGCAGGTGGAGCTGTAAATTTAGCTGGAGAAGTCATGAAGTTTATAGATTTATCACCAACTACGGCTGTTTCGGTGGCAGGACTAGGTTTTCTGGGCGGTGTGTTAAGTGGTTTTCTGGGAAGCGGTGGGGCCTTTGTCATGACCCCGGGCATGATGGCCCTGGGAGTACCTGGAATTGCCGCTGTAAGTTCTAACTTGGCCCATAAATTTGGCAAGGCGCTGGTAGGGGCCAAAAAACATTCAAAGATGGGTAACGTGGATGCTAAGCTAGGTATCTTCATGATAATATTCTTATTATTAGGTGTCAATATGGCTGTGCATCTTCAGGAGGCAATTTTTTCCTCGCTTGGTAAAGCAGGCTCAAACCTATATATCAGTATTGTGTTTGTGGTGTTGCTCTCTGGATTGTCTATTTTTATTATCAGAGATATCCTAGGGCAAGGAAAAAAGAAAAAGGAGTCAGCAAAAAATCCCCTTGCAGAAAAAATCTGCAATCTAAATATTCCTCCTATGATTTACTTTAAAGTGGCAAATGTTCGGGTTTCTTTATGGTTTGTTGCCCTTATAGCAATGGCTACAGGTTGGCTGGCTGGTACAGTAGGGGTTGGTGGTTTCGTTGGGGTGCCTGCTATGATTTACCTGTTGGGTATTCCCACCACGGTAGCTGCTGGCACCGAATTATTCCTAGCTATTTTTTCAGGGGCATTGGGGGCCTTTCAGTATGCTTTACACGGGTTTGTTGATATTCGATTAGTTCTTTTACTGTATCTCGGATCTCTAATTGGGTTACACATTGGGGCCAATGCTACCAAAATGGTATCCGAACAAAAAATCAAGCTGGTTATGGCAGTGGTTATTGGAATGTCTGCAATAAGTCGGGGCTTCGCCATCCCCAAATATCTGGGTGATTTAAAAATGGCCACTTTTTCTACAGGAGTGACCAATGTCCTAGATATGGCAGCAGCAGTATCCCTTTACGGTGGGGCAGTTGCCGGTGTTATTATGATTATTGGTTATGTTGTTCAATTTAAACGAAGAAACAAGTTGGATACCCAATATGTTCAAAGTCCAGGACATTAACACTTAAAATCCGGCAAGGGGAATTTTCCCTTTGCCGGTCTTAAAATAAAAAGGGGAGGATCAACATGGACCTAACAACCAAGTGCAGGGACTGTCTTAATGATGGAGATTGTCGGGTAAAGATCTCCCTCAATGAAGTTGTGCAAAAAATAATCAAGCAAACTGAAGAGTCTGTTAGAAAAGAAGCATCTCTTAATCTCGAATATATTATTGTAACAGATGTAACTGTCATCCCAACAAATTGTGCATACTTTGTTCCCAAAGAAAGTGCTATCATAAAAGCCTTTAAGTCACATGGGTTTGCCAGAGAATCTTTCGTCACAGTTTGACGGTAAGGTGATCGTATATGATCTCCATTCGTGAAGTCATGGTACCTATTGCTGAGTATTCGGTGGTAATGGAACATATGCCGGTGAAAAAAGCCATTGAAGTATTAAAAAAGTCCTTTCATAGGGATGAAAATGGTGGTATTGTGGGCCACCGCTCTCTGTTGGTAACGAATAAAAAGGGTGAACTGGTCGGTATTGTCACGCTTCGCAATATTTTGAAGGCAGTCTTAACAAAGTATGATCTACCAGACAATTACCTTTGGATTTACTCCGTAAAGGATTCTGGGCCCAATATGCCGGTAAAAGGTGTCATGAGGTCTACCAAAATTGCTTTTGTAGATATTGAAGATGACTGGTACAGGGTTATTGATATTTTTTTAACTAAGAAAGTAAATTCATTACCCGTAGTTGAAAAGGGTAAACTGGTTGGGGTTATCCGGACCATAGATGTATTTGGTATTCTAGGTATATTGTTGTAGGTTCAAGATATTTAAGATTATGTTTGAAAAAATATCCTTGAAATTAGATGCTCCAATTTAATATTTTTGCAGTTAATAGAGCTATGAAATAAATAGCTCTATTTATGTTAGGTTTTTATGGGTTGATTTTTTAAAACGAATTACTTGGATGCCAAATTTTTAAGGCTAACTTGGTAAAATTTCTTTCATCCACTCCACCAGACCTTTGCCTTCGTTACTGCGGATGTCGTCCACTTGCACCATTCCCCGCACTTGGCCATTTTGGATGGCCACTACCGTATCTAAAATAGGTTCTACTTCAGCCACTTCGTGGGTGGTCATGATCAGGGTTTGTTCCGAGAGATCAATATATGAGATGAGGGAACGAATAATAGAATCCCTGACCATTGGGTCCAAGCCCGATAATGGCTCATCCATAAGAATTAAGGGAACTCTTCTGGCCAGGGCCAATATTATCTTAAGCCTTCCCCGATTGCCCTTGGACAGACTCTTTACCTTCTTATCCGGGTCCAATTGCATATAAGCTAACATTTCTCCGGCCTTTTTCTGATCAAAGTCAGCAAATAGGCCTGCATTAAATTTTATGGTTTCAGCTACTGTATAGAAGGGATACAGCGTATCCAGTTCAGAGAGATAAGCCACTTGAGAAGCAATCATGCGATGGGCTTCTTGGCCATTGACTGTAATACAACCACCGTTAGGGTGTACCAATCCGGCGGTTAACTTTAAAATAGTCGATTTACCACTGCCATTCGGCCCCACAAGGCCGATAATCTTACCCTTGGGCAGGGCAAAGCTAACATTATCTAAAGCTACCTGTCGGGGGTATTTTTTTGTAACATTCTTAAATTCAACAATTTGTTCAGACATCCATTACACCTCATTTACTCTTTTTCCAGGACCTTTCTTACACCTTCGACAATTTCTGCAGCTGTGAACCCCATCTCTTTCATATCATTAATGAAGCTGATAATTTGTTCGCTCATAAGTTCTTCCCGTAGTTGTATTAGCCTGCTTTCATTTTCTGTGATAAAGGTTCCTAAACCACGACGGGTTTCCGCAACCTCAATTCGCTCCATCTCAGCATAGACCCGCTGGGTGGTGTTGGGATTAACCCCCAGTTGAATAGCTAATTCCCTCACCGAAGGTAATTTGTCACCGGCATTAAGTTCCCCACGGATAATCTGTCGACAGAGACGCTGGATAATTTGCAAATAAATGGGTTGGGTGTTGTTAAAGTTGGTCATTTTTTATACCTCAACTTTGTTATCTATGAGCCAGGAAGAAAGGGCCAGCACGGCAACTGTTACGATAAAGACCATAAAAATCTGACCGGCATAAAGTTGAAGACCTTCCAAAGGGTTGCCATTGGCCTGGGGGAACAACCTTTTCACGGATAAGAGGTGAATATTAAAGGCACCCCAATGGGTCAGTTTTTGAAAAAGCCAGGTTTGTTGGATTTTGCCCAGGCCCCAGGTGGCTGCTATAAGGGTGGCCAGGCCTGCTAACCAATTGAAACGGCCCAAAATATTGCGAGTGCTGGCTGTTGCCACGGCCATTAGAGAAGTCCAAGCTGCCATGTAGATACTGGCTCCAATGATAGCCAGGGCCACATAAGTACCCAATTCCGTAACAAACAGCGCCAAGGAACCAATATCTGTACCGATCTGCTCCGACGGCAGACTGAACAATGTTAAGTAAATAAAGACAGCATCCACCAGTAGGATGGCCAGCATAACAACCACTGCCATTACTAACTTGGCTGTCAGCAGCATCCAGGCCGGTTGGGGACAATGGAGCCAGAGATGTGGAGTTTGTTTTAACTCGCTGGAAACGTTTGTTAACATATAGAAAGCTGGGTAAAACAGGGCGCAGATAATAAGGAGAGATGCCGGGGCCAAAACAATCCCCAGATGATCTTGGTTGGAATACATCACCCACAAACCGGCAATAATTAAGATTCCTAACAAGACAGCCGATAATGTCCTTGTCATGCGATATTCTTTTTTTACTAAGTGCCACCAGGCGTTCATTTACTATTCCTCCCATACTGTATTAATGTACTGGTGTTATAGTAAAATAGTACACTACAACAATATTTCTGTCAAGGAGAAAGCCTAATTCTATTTTCACCCTGAATCCGTGAGTAACCCATTTAGTAACCATATCCCTTAGTATTTATAAAAAAATTTGTATTGCCGTCTTGCGATACAACAATTCAATAATTCACTAAACCGTATTAGGGCTAAATTTGGCAACAACAAACTAAGCACTTCTTTTAGTGCAAAGTCTTATCGTTTTGTGGATATTTCTACCTTGCTAAACACACAGAGTATTAATGAAAGGTAGGAAACGACATTGTCTTCTGTCTCCATGTCGAACCTATTACGAAACTGTGATATCCTTGGTTGCAATGTATGAAGTGGCGGGTATTCTTTTTATCCTAGGACTGTTGTTCATCTTGCCCCTGTATCGCCTGCCATTAGTCACCGAAGAATCAAGAACCAACTTATAAAGTCGTAACAAAATGATCAAAGATACCTCCACGAGGATACATGATTAAACTAACAGCCAAGAACCCTGGGAAATATTCATGAATAGTAATGACAAAGACTTGTATCCCTAAAGGGTATAAGGAAACCAAGTCTTTCTTAGTCTTACTTTTGCTGTTTTAACATGGAAGATAATGATAGAATATATAAAAATAAAATAATAAGGGGTGCAGGCATGTCTCTGATTAAAGAAACTGATTTGCCGGGAATCGGTAGAAAATTCCAAGTAAATACCCGTAGTGGTGACAAGTTGGTAATCGTTATTCATGATGATGGCCGACGAGAAATTCATCATTTTGATTATGATGATCCAGAAGAAAGCATCTCAATGGTGACACTGGATGATAATGAGGCCCGCCGCGTAAGTGGTATTATTGGTGGTATGGCCTATCTGCCTAAGGCATTGGAATCCGTGGAAGTGGCCTTTGATAATATGGTATTTGAATGGTATAAGGTAGAGAGTGGCGCGAAAGCCATTGGTAAAACCATCGTAGAACTGCAAATACGCAAAAAAACCGGGGCCATGATTATTGCAATTATTAAAAAGGATGAGAAAATAATTAATCCAGGTCCCAATCAAGTAATTGCGGAAGGGGCTACGCTAGTGGTCATCGGTGAAAGAAAACAAGTGAAGGCCTGTAAAGAACTACTCTTAAATGGGAGCCTATAGCCATGGAAACTTATGTCATGCTAGAAATTGGCCTTGCTTTGTGCATTGTAGGTGCTGCCGGTCTCTTGGCTGCTCGTTTTCGTTTCTCCATTGTGCCTTTCCTTATTCTGGCCGGCATGGCAGTTGGTCCCCAGGCCCCGGTTATCGGTGTATTTGATTTTCGTTTTATTGAAAGCACACCGCTTATTCAGTTTATGGGACGATTAGGTGTCCTTTTTTTGTTATTTTACTTGGGGCTTGAATTTTCTGTGGGGCGCTTGTTAAAGGCAGGTAAATCCATTTTTTTGGGCGGAACCACCTATATGCTGATTAACTTTTCCCTAGGCATGGCCCTGCCTTACCTATGGGGCTGGCCCTTGAGAGAAATCTTAGTGGTGGCTGGTATTATTTCCATCTCTTCCAGTGCCATTGTGGCCAAAGTTTTAGTTGACTTAAAAAGAACAGTTAGGGCAGAAACAGAAATGATTTTAGGTTTAATGCTGTACCAGGATGTTTTCGTCGCGGTATATCTGTCCATCGTCTCCGGTCTGGTACTCACAGGTGCCACCTCCTCGACGACTGTTTTAAAAACTTCTGTGATTGCTTTAGGCTTTATGCTTAGTTTTATTTTGGTAGGGCGTAAGCTGGCACCCCGCATTAACAAGCTACTGAATGTACCTTCTGACGAGATTTTTATGCTGATTGTTTTTGGTATTCTCACTTTAGTGGCTGGCTTATCGGAAACCATTCATGTGGCCGAAGCTATTGGAGCTTTACTAGTGGGATTGGTGTTGGCAGAGACGGATCACTTAGAACGCATTGAGCATATTGTGGTACCATTTAGAGATTTTTTTGGGGCCCTCTTTTTCTTCAGCTTTGGATTGAGTATAGATCCATTTTCACTGGGTGGAGCCATCTGGCCCGCTCTAATCGCTGTTATCGTAACTATAATTGGCAATTTTGTTGCAGGATTAATAGCCGGGCGTAAGGCAGGCTATTCATACCAAGGCGCTACCAATATAGGATTAACCATTACTTCACGGGGTGAGTTTTCCATTATTCTGGCTAACCTAGCAAAAGCTGGGGGATTACTTTCAATTTTACAACCCTTTGCAGCACTTTATGTGTTGCTATTGGCTATTTTAGGACCTCTATTAACGAAAGAATCCAAATGGATATATAGCAAGTTAGCCGGGGTATTTGGCTGGCCATCTATTAAAGATAAAAAACAAAGACGGCGAGCCGAAGCTAAAGGGTAGACAGCTTTTTGCTGTCTACCCTTTAAACTTTTAAGGCTGAAGCCCTGCCTAATAGGCAAATGCCTACAGGGTATGACTGTCAGCTAAGTTTTTCTATGGAGTCCTTTATTGTTTATAAATCATAATCTCCCGTAGCTTCTGGTTGGTAAAGAATATTTTCGACTTTTAACTGCACAACACCGTCCGGCACCTTCCAGTTAACTACATCACCAACCCGGTATCCCAGGATAGCTGTTCCTACCGGAGCTAGTATGGAAATTTTATCCTCTAAGAGGTCAGCATCCGCAGGATAAACCAGTGAATAGGTTAATTCTTCATCAGCGTCCAGATCCTTTAGTAGCACTTTAGAATTCATGGTAATAACATCCTGTGGGATTTCTTTGGAAGGAACCACTTGTGCCAGTTTAAGTTCTTCTTCCAGACTTTTTAGATATTCCTTACTGGCTGGGTTAAATTCTTTTTCTTTAATAATAAGTTTCTCAAGTCGTTCCTTATCAGCACTGGTGATATATATTTTTCTTTCCATGTTTATCTTCCTTTCTATATCTAAATAGCTTGTTTAAAACAATGGTGACTATCGCCTACGGATAGTCACCGATTAGAATCATATTTTCATTGGTATAATATTACATCTAATTATATATAATAATCCTTTATAAGTAAACACTGAAACCATTTTTGGATTCCTAATTGAACTTTTTTATTCTCTACCACCTATTTTATCCAGAATAACCAAACTTATTTTGCCATTTGATATAAGTGCTATTAAACTTGTTTTATTATTGGGTTATTTTTTTTCTCATGACAATACCCTTTTCAGTTGCAAACCCGATGGGTTTAAAGAAGGAGGAAATAGTAAATACCTCTTGAAAGCCTAATTTTTTATATGTATTTTGAGCTGCTTGCCATTTTTCAGAGACAATTAAGACAACACTGATTACTTTAGGATGGCTCTTAATAGTTCTTTCCATTAATTCCTGCAGCATCTTTTTCCCTAAGCCGGCGCCTCTGAATTCTGGTAATAACCCCATTGAAGAAATATAGAGTTCGTTGCCTTGAGGGATATGGGCATCTTTAATAGAATGTCCCAGCTCAAGTTTTTTTGGTTTAAGATTTTCTGCAAAGGTCCACAGCTCAGAGCAAATGTACCCTACGGGCTTTGTGCTTTCAGTCATTTCCAACAAAAGAAAACCTTCTGGAAAGGTACTAATCCGATCCAAGTAGACCACGCGGGATTCCTTAACACCATCTGCAAAGGATAATTCTTCTATAGCTAAAATATCGTTAATATCCTCTGTGTTGGCAAACCTAAAAGTTTCGGACATTGAATAAGACCTCCTCTCAGGGGTATTATTCGTTAGCAGAGGAATAATTCCTTGTTTAAATTCTGGGCACAGAGGGGAGATGATACTCTAGAGGTATTTTCTAGCTGATTTGTTCTTGAAGTCTAATAACGAAAAGGAATCCAGCAACAATAGTTTGCTAGGTCCTATGAGAAATAGGAGGTATATTACCATTTTGGTACATTTTTACCAGAAAATGAAGCGGTGAATATTGTTACTATTTATGAGTAAATCATTACTGAAATTTACATTATAATAGTTCTATTTAATTTAAATATCTTCTTTTACAAGGAAATGTTTTAGACCATGATAATATATATATTATAAGACAAATGACTTTGCCCGGCTTTCATTATTAGAATGAATCCCGGGCATTTGTACTGTTTAGGAAAATGAGAATGGTTATAACTCACATTTAGAGTGAAGAGGGGTGAATGGTTTGAATCCTAAGGTAAAGGTGGCAAAATTATCGATAATCTCTAATACATTTCTAACCATTGGAAAGTTAGCCGTTGGGTTTTCCATGAACTCAGTAAGTGTTATTTCTGAAGCTATTCACTCGGCACTTGATTTATTAGCGGCCATAATTGCTTTTTCAGCTGTTAAAATATCCGCTAAACCTGCCGATGAATGTCATAATTTTGGTCATGGGAAATATGAAAATGTGGCTAGTATCATTGAGGCCATGTTAATTGTTGGTGCAGCGGTATTGATTGTTTGCAAGGCTGTTCCTAAGTTCTCCGGTCAGGTGGAAATTGAAAATCTGGGTATAGGTGCTGCTGTGATGGCAGTCTCAGCCCTTGTAAACTATCTGGTATCAAGAAAACTTATGAAGGTTGCCAAGGAGACTGATTCGCCGGCCTTGGCGGGGGATGCCTGGCATTTACTTACGGATGTTTATACTTCTCTTGGGGTATTTCTTGGTATTGTTGCTATCTATTTTACTGGCTTAACAATTATCGATCCCATTATTGCCATTGTGGTTGCGCTGCTCATTTTAAAGGCTGCTTACAACCTAATCTATGAATCCATGAGTAGTATTTTAGATGCCAGACTGCCAGAAGAAGAGATAAGGATCATCCATGAGACCCTCAAAGCCTATTCCGATCAAATCATCAATTACCACGAATTACGCACAAGGAAATCGGGCAGTGAACGGTACGTTGATATGCACTTATTAATTCCTAAATGCCGCACTCTGGTGGAGGCTCACAACTTGTGTGATCAAATAGAAAAGGATATAAACCTGAGACTAACCAATATTCGTGTTTTAATTCATGCAGAACCCTGTGGTGCGGGATGCTTTAAAGGCAATCCATCAATTAATAGCTGCAAATCCTGTAAAGAACGTAATAAATTCCTCCAATAGAAACATGCGATAAGGGGACTGTTTATGTGTTTCAGTGTACCTCGAAAACGTATTGGCCTACATTGAGAAGGAGCTTAGCATGGAAAGTGGTAAGATGGCTAATAAAAAGCTCCAATTAATAGCGTTAAAAAAAGATATGTATGAGAATACTGCTCATTCTGCCTATGACTTTGATAAAGTAACCGAAATAAATCAACACCTTTCTGGGGTTATTGATGAAACTTTGAGCTATAAAAACACCCAAAAACAAGCAGAAAAAGTTTATTCGAGATTAAAGAATCGGGTTGAAGTTCAATTGCTCCGTTCTTGTGAAGGTAAAATGGCAAAAGGGGCTATAATTATCCCTGCATATATGGCAAAGGGGTTAGAGTTTGATGTGGTTATGGTATATAACGCCAATGAGCAAAATTACTCTAGTAAATTCGATAAAAAATTGCGTGAAAATTTAAGCAAATAATGCTACAATAGTTGGTAAAGTCTTGCATTTAGCAATACCAAGAATGAATGAACGGAGGCAGAAGGGATTTTGAATATTGCACAACGATTAGATAGGCTGCCACTGGTTCCTATGCATTGGTCCATTTTAATTGCGACTGGTGTTGGCTGGCTTTTTGATTCCATGGATGTGGGGTTAATATCCTTTGTTATGCCAGCGCTACAAAGGGACTGGGGGTTATCACCAGCCCAACTGGGCTTGATCGGTAGTGTAGGCATGGTGGGTATGGCCTTGGGGGCTGCCCTCAGTGGATCATTTGCAGATAGATATGGGCGAAAAAAAGTTATCTTATTTACTTTAGTTCTGTTTGGGCTGGCCACTGGTTTTGCAGGGTTGGCCACAGGTCTTACCACCATGCTGTTGGCCAGATTTTTGGTTGGGTTGGGCCTAGGTGGTGAACTCCCTGTGGCGTCAACGCTGGTCAGTGAAATCTCGCCCCTTTTGGTTCGGGGGCGCTTTGTGGTTTTATTGGAGAGTTTCTGGGCCTGGGGGTGGATAGTTGCGGCCTTAATAGCCTATCTGCTGATTCCAGAGTATGGTTGGCGGGTAGCTTTTTTCATCGGTGCAGTACCAGCACTGGCAGCGGTCTTTTTAAGACAGGCCATTCCTGAATCACCCCGTTTTTTAATACAAAAGGGCCGCTACGAAGAGGCAGATGCCATTGTATCCCTTATGGAACAACAAGCGGGTATGGAGATTAGTAAGGAGAATAAGACCAAGACTCAAGCAAAGGAGAACGGGGGTACCTTTAGTGACCTCTGGTCAGTTCAACTCCGGCGTCGTACATTAACTCTCTGGATATTATGGCTGGGTATAAACTTTGGCTATTATGGATTTGTGATGTGGATTCCTACCTTACTGGTGGGTAAAGGATTTATCATTATTAAGAGTTTACAGTATGTACTACTCATGACTTTGGCCCAAATCCCCGGTTACTTTACGGCTGCTTATCTTATTGAAGTGGTTGGGCGCAAGGTCGTTCTTACTATTTTTCTAGCAGGCACCGCTATCTCTGCTTACTTTTTTGGTCAAAGTGATACGGTAAGAGAGATTATGGTTGCGGGAAGTTTCTTGTACTTTTTCAGTCTTGGGGCTTGGGGGGCGGTCTACGCTTATACACCAGAGAATTATCCAACCATATCCAGGGGAACTGGTGTGGGCTGGGCAGCTGCTGTTGGTAGGTTAGGCGCCATAGCAGCACCATATTTGGTAGGGGTTGTTTATCAGGCCCAGGGAAAGGAAAGCGGTTACACCACTGTATTTCTGATGCTGACGGTAGTTTTTGCCGTAACGGCACTGGCAGTCTTGTTTCTAGGTCAAGAAACAAGGGGACGGTCGTTAGCCTGAAAATTTGTGGGATGTTGTTGTCAAGCAATTTTGATCTAATGCTTTTTATACACCAGAAAACAGGCCTGGTATGTATATGTTGATTAATAATGTAATAGGAAAATTAAGGGACTTAATCCGATATATTAAGTCCTTTTTTATTATCCCTTGCAGCGGTCTTTGGTTTAAACTCATTGGTTATATAAACACCTGCCATAACCATACATCCGCCAAAGATTGTGATAAAAGATATCTTTTCGTTCAATAACAGCACACCTGTCAAAGTGGCAAAGAGAGGATTAAAATATGCAAAAACAGATGTGCGAATGGCACCAATTTTCTCAACACCTGCATACCATACAAAGTATGCATAAACCGAGCAAAATAGTGCAAGGTATAGAGCGGCTGACACGGTTGGCCAGGATAATTCTGCAAGCTGTTTCATTAACGAATGGGTCCCTAATAGATCGGGAACTGCCAGCAAGGGTAGCAGAAGGAGTGTCCCGAAGATATGAATATAGGCCATGGCCACGAAGGGGCTGTATTTAAGTAAAATCTTTTTTCCGTACAGAGTAAACCCAGCCCAAACAATTGCATTGGATAATAACATTAAATCCCCTTTTATGGTTGTGGACTGAAATATGCCTGCCCAATTTCCCTCGGAAATGACTAAGGATACACCAATAAAGGACAGTGCTATGCCACAGGACATTGCCCTGCTTATTTTTTCGATTTTCAGTGCTGCACCAATTATTGCCACCATGATTGGACTGGTGGCAATAATTAAAGCCGAATGGATTGTATTTGTATATTGTAACCCAGTGAATTGGATATAAAAGTATGATGTTATCCCCATAAAACCTAGAATGATAAAGGTGGGTATGTCTTTCACTTCTATTGCCCGTTCCTTGCGTATTTGTAAAAGTACGTAGAAAATAACAGAAGCAATGGTGAAACGCAAGATTACAAGGTTCAGTGGGTGCAGTTCCTGCAAGCCTATTTTGGCTGCTGCAAAGGAGGTTCCCCAGAAAAAGGATACCGTAAGTAACAAAAGATGAATATAACGACCCATTTCAGACATCTCCATTGGTTGTAATACATTTTAGTTTATTGGGCTGTGAACGCCACAATACAGATAGTTAATTCTACAACAGTTTTATTACCATAGACAACCATTAAAGAAACTTAAGTAAAAAAGAAAGATACATATAAACAAACAATGTTAAATTTAGACAAATTATCTAAAGGTATTTTCTATACTAAATGTTGAAAATTATTGTATTTTAGATAATGGGGGTATCCTGATGCCCAAGGGCCATGATTTATCTTGCAAAAAAAAGCATTAAAATATCTGTCCAGAACGAAGCAACAAATTGCTAAAAACAAGCAACTAACACAAGAAATAAATGAATTAAATAAGAAATGGAATGCAATGACATTGGGGTACTGCAGCAGAATCTTATCGAACCTAAGTTTACTCTTGGATAAACTTGAAGCAGTGGTTTATGTAAGTGATTTGGAAACCTACGATATTTTATTTATAAATAACTTTGGCAGACAAATTTTTGGTCAGGGAGAAAATTTGTTAGGTAAAAAGTGCTATTCTGTACTTCAAGGAAAAGACCACCCCTGCGAATTTTGTACTAATAATAAATTGGTGCAGGATGGGGAACCGCAAGTTTACGTTTGGGAATTTTTAAATCAAATAACTAATAAATGGATGAAATGTGTAGACTATGCTGTGCCTTGGTTTGATGGACGCCTGGTAAGATTGGAAATTGCTTTAAATATTAGCGATAATAAAATCCTAAAAAGTGAGTTGAATAAATATCAAGAACAGTTGGAATCCTTATTTAAAGAACGCACCGTAGCATTAAAAGAAAATAAGAATCGTTATGAAGCCATTATCAAGTCACTTCCGGTGGGTGTTTATCAGACAAGCCCGGAAGGATATTGTGTTTACACCAATGAAGAGACAAGTAGGATAGTAGGTATACCAAAAGAGAATATGATTGATTATCTGTGGACTCGTTCCTTGCATCCGGAGGATAAAAAAAGCGTAATTATTAAGTGGGTTAAATGTGTTAAGAAAAAAATTCCCTTTCGTAAAGAGGTAAGGATTGTGCGGCCAGATGGCAATGTTGTTTGGAGCATCGCACTGGCTAACCCCTACGTGAGTCATGATGGTAAATTATGGTATGTGGGGACGATTATGGATATTACAGGAAGAAAAAAAGGAGAAGACAGACTTCGCTTGTCCAATGAGAGGTTCTCAAAGGCCTTTAATGCAAGTTCCAACCCGATGGCCATAATTTCTTTGGAATCAGGAACAACCCTTGATGCAAATGAGGCTTTTCTAACACACACTGAGTACACAAAAAAAGAAATAATAGGCTGTAAAATACTTGAACTTAGTTTAATGCTTTCCTTTGACCAAGTCTTTTTAAGCGAAATCAGAGAAGCCATGCAAAACAAAAAACCCATTAAAAATTATGAGCTTCGTATATGCTCAAAAAATAGAGTCCTTCGCTATGGTTTACTTTCTACCGATATTATAGAATTGAATGATGAAGCTTGTATGTTAGTTAATTTTAATGATCTCACTGAAAGAAGACAGATGGAGCGGGAACTGGCAAGGCTGGATCGATTAAATATAGTGGGTCAAATGGCTGCGGGAATCGGGCATGAAATTCGTAATCCCATGACCAGTGTAAGGGGATTTTTACAACTGCTGAAAAATAAAGATGAATGTGTTAAGTACACCGATTATTTTAATCTCATGATAGAGGAATTGGATAGGGCTAATTCCATTATTACAGAATACTTATCCTTGGCTAGACGGCAAGGCGCGAACCTTAAAATGCAAAATATGAATGATATCCTGGATGCCTTACATCCTTTAATACAATCTGACGCTAACAATTGCAATGTAAATTTAAAGATTCAAAAAGAAACGGTACCTGATATATTACTAAATGAAAAGGAACTAAGACAACTTATCTTGAATTTGGTTCGAAATGGTCTTGATGCCATGCCAGAAGGAGGTACCTTAATACTAAAGACCCAAAAAAAAGGTAAAAAAGTAGTCCTTTCAGTCCAAGATCAAGGAAAGGGGATTGCCCACTCAATCATGGATAAGCTTGGCACTCCCTTTGTGACGACGAAGGATAACGGAGTTGGCTTGGGCCTGGCCACTTGCTATTCAATAGCATCCAGACACAAGGCAAATATCATAGTTAGCTCAAGTTCAAGGGGTACAAACTTTATGGTGGAGTTTAAAAACAGTTAGCAAATAAGAGGTGCTGAAGCTCACTGGTTCGACCACAGACTACACCCGGGCAGTTCCACAACGCGGGACATAGAATACCCTCGGGGAAAAGGTAATCTCCTAAGAGTGGTTACCCAGGCGAAGAGTGGTCTTGTTAATCTATTTAATATATACGTAAGAACCGTGATGTTTGATGGGGTAAAACAAAAAGATATGACGAATTAACTCTGATGTTCTTGTAGAATCATAAAACTTTTCGGCTTGCATAAGGACAACTAAGGCTTACGCCGTCGCCTAAAGGCTCTCGTGTCCTATAGGGTATGGCGTAAGCCAAGTTTTCTTTACTAGGTTCCTTCTTTTTTTACCAATCCTAAGTAGTAAGCCATTTTCCGAGCAAACATCTCTCTGGATTGTTTATCCCTAGAGCCAAGTAATAACGACAAATAGAAATTTGAGAGAAGCTTATGCCACCATTTGGAGACAGAAAACATAAAATCCCCCCCAATCTTTGCTTTAGTGGTATTTTATGTAGTGACTCTAATTTTGGCTAGGAACATATTCCTTTTGGCCTTGTTTGGATGTACTTAAAATTGTAAGAATGAGTGAGTAAATGAAAGAAAAACTTATTTCATTGAGGGAGAGAAGTAAGGCTTTTTTGCAAAGACAACCTCTTGGATTGTTTGAATTTCTCCTTAACCAACTAAATCCGTATCAGAAAATCGACCTTTGGCTTCCAAAAGTACAGGTGCAAATATACCTTGTAACTCTTTTTAAGTTGAGTAAGAAGATTGTTAAATGCCTCACTAGAAAAACGATAACCTATCCATCATCCCTACTTTCCAAAAAATCTTAACTCTACGGTACCATAGATGGGTAAAAATGGATGTGATAAGTATCACAGCACAGATAATACTGCCCTCTAGTATAAACTTCCCTAATCTCAATTTTAGTACAATTTAAAAATAATTAGTGACAAAGGGCAACCACTGTAATAATATTATATTTAAATGATTGCTTGAATGTTTAAAGGATGCATTTAGGCTTTGGATAAGGGAGGTATTACTGTGCAAAAGACACATGCTGATAAACAAAAAGAGCAATGTGGCTGTGGCTGTGAAGGCAAAAGAATCAACCCAACACGAGGTTTTTCGATGGGGAAAATCAACTACAAATCTGCACTGACGAAGGACTTTGCCTTACCTAGTTCCCCATTTATTACTGAAGAAAAAGCAGACCAAAAGAAAACAGAACTCCGTTTAAGCGGTCTGGATTGTGCCGATTGTGCTGCCAAACTGGAGAGGAAAATTCAAGCCCTGCCTGGTGTGGCGGAAGCAAAGATTAATTTTGGTGCAGGTAAGATCACCGTTTGCCATACGACCCCGGCAGAGACCATTTTGCAGGCAATTAAAACAGCTGGCTACCAAGGGCGTTTAGCTAACGAAGCAAGGAAACCACCCAAGCAAAGCGTCTTTGAAGATACTAAGCTGGTTCTAACGGGTTTTTCAGGTCTTATGGTAGCAGTGGGTTTTTTCCTCTCGTTTTCAAATATATCGGAAACTCTAGTAAATGGAGTCTATCTTGCCGCTATCTTAAGCGGTGGATTTTATACCGCCCGAAGTGGTCTTACTTCTCTTAAGTCTGTGTCATTGGATATGAATTTCCTTATGACTGTGGCGGTGGTGGGCGCTGTAGCCATTGGAGAATGGGCTGAAGGGGCAACGGTGGTATTCCTTTTTGCTCTGGGCAATACCCTGCAGGCCTTTACAATGGAAAAAACCCGTAACTCCATTCGGGCATTGATGGATCTCTCCCCTAAAGATGCTCTGGTACTTCGTAACGGCCAGGAACTACGGTTGCCAGTTGAGGAGCTTAGAATTGATGACATCATAATTGTAAAACCCGGCGAATGTATTCCTATGGATGGTGAAGTGGTGGCAGGGACTACTGATGTTAATCAGGCGCCCATCACTGGAGAATCCATGCCAATTGAGAAAACTGTTGGACATGAGGTTTACGCTGGTACGATGAACGGACATGGGGCCATTGAGGTTAAAGTTACCAAGTTGGTGGAAGATACCACATTGGCGAAAATCATAAACCTTGTGGAAGAGGCCCAGGCTCAAAAAGCACCCTCCCAACAGCTTGTTGATGTATTCGCTAAGTACTATACCCCTGCAGTGGTCATAGGCGCTGTACTAATAGCTTTGGTTCCTTGGTTATTCTTCGCACAGCCCTTTCAACTCTGGATTGAACGGGCGCTGATACTGTTGGTAATTTCTTGTCCCTGCGCCCTTGTTATATCCACTCCTGTATCCATTGTGGCTGCCATCGGCAGTGCTGCCCGAAAAGGGGTATTAATTAAAGGGGGAGCTTATCTGGAGGAAGCGGGGTCTTTAAAGGTAATTGCCTTTGATAAAACCGGCACCCTCACCCGGGGCAGGCCGGAAGTGGCTGCAGTAATACCCGTGGATGGAGTAAGCTCCCAAAGGGTGATTGAACTTGCTGCTGCCATCGAAAAACGTTCCCAGCATCCATTGGCCGAGGCCATTTTGAGGTATGCTAAGGAGAAGGAGATTAAAGTACCCATAGGAACAGAGTTTCAATCCTTTACAGGTAAAGGTGCTGCGGCAATTGTGGATGGTATGGTCTGTTACATTGGTAACAGTCGTTTGTTTGAAGAGTTAAATCTTTTCCCAGCCCCCCTGCAGGAACAGATTACTGTGCTGCAGAATCAAGGAAAAACAGTGATGATTTTGGGCAGTGGACATGAAGTCCTGGGGCTTATTGCGGTGGCTGACCAAATTCGCGAAAGCAGCCGGGCAGCCGTGGCAGGGCTGCGTCAGGCTGGTATTAGTCAACTGGTAATGCTAACTGGTGATAACACCGGAACCGCCAGGATAATTGCCCAGGAATTAGGGATTGATGATTACCGGGCAGAACTTTTACCTGAAAATAAATTAAAGGCCATTCAACAATTACAGCAGGAGTATGGTAAGGTAGGGATGGTGGGTGATGGCATCAACGATGCACCAGCCCTGGCCACTGCCGCTGTAGGCATTGCTATGGGGGGAGCCGGCACCGATACTGCTTTGGAAACTGCGGACATTGCATTGATGGCCGACGATTTAAGTAAACTACCCTATGCCATGCACCTGAGTAAACAGACCCTGCGGATTATTAAACAGAATATCTGGTTTTCCCTGGCTATAAAAGCTGTGTTTATTGCTGCTACCTTCTTGGGTTTTGCCAACCTGTGGATGGCTGTATTTGCCGATACCGGAGCGGCCCTTTTGGTGATTGCTAATGGGATGAGATTAATGAAGGTGGAGGACCCCTATACAAGGGATAGCTTGGATTCCCGTAAATTATCATCCCAAACCTGTACCAGTGTGTAATGTCCAATGGCCTTAGATTATGTAAATACGTATCAGGGGGTGATTTTGTGTCTGAAAGTAAGCTGCCGGATACTTGTGAAATATTCTGTTTTAATGAAAAGAAAGTAGAGCGTCTAAGAACGGAAGTGACGGCCACGGCGGGTCTGGCTGAATTATTCAAAGCACTGGCTGATGATACCCGCATGAAAATAATCTACGCACTATGCCAAGATGAACTGTGTGTTTGCGATGTAGCCACAATTATTGGCTCCACAGTACCTGCTGCTTCTCATCACCTGAGGTATTTGAAAAATGTAGGGTTGGCAAAGCATAGGAAACAAGGAAAAATGGTATTTTACTCCATAAATGATACTTGTGTAAAAACCATTGTTGAAACTGCTCTGGTTCATCACAAACACAAGATTGACTAATAACCTCAACGCCATTCTAAGCTGAATGGCGTTTTTTTACGGAAGCAAAGAAGCATCTCTGCTGTAAGCATTCCTGTAGAAAATGCTTTCTAAATAGTTGACTATTTTACTCGAAATACATATAATAATATCAATGATATTGAAAATCATTATCTATTGAATGGGCGGAGGTGGTGCCAACTTAACTAATACATAAAGCAAATCGTCTGTTATTAACTTTAATTTTGGTACGTTTTTTGGCTCCAGAGAATTCAAACATACTATATGAGGTGTAAGATATGAAAAATATTAAGGCAGTAATGGTTTTTCTAGTTATTACAGCAATGTTAGTGCTTTCCGGTTGCTCAGCATCAAATAATAACACAGCAAGCAAGGAAACTGATAATAAGGAAAATGGCGTTATAAATCTATATACCGACAGACACTATGACACGGACCAGGCACTATTTGATTTATTTACCAAAGAAACCGGCATTAAGGTAAATGTTGTTAAGGCCGAGTCGGATGAATTAATAGAAAGATTAGCAAGGGAAGGGAAAGATACAAAGGCCGATTTATTAATAACTGCCGATGCTGGAAGATTGTACCGGGCTAAAGAGAAAGAATTATTACAAACTACCTCAAGTGAAACCCTATTTAAAAATGTGCCGGAAAATTTGAGAGATAAAGATAACCAATGGTTTGGCTTAACGAAGCGAGCCAGAGTCATTGTTTACGCCAAGGATAGAGTTGACCCAGCCCAGTTGTCTACCTATGAAGATTTAACAGATGCCAAATGGAAGGGAAAAGTATTAGTTAGATCAGCCAATAATATTTACAACCAGTCGTTATTGGCATCCTTTATTGCTCTAAATGGTGAAGATCAAGCCAAGGCGTGGGCTAAAGATTTAGTGGCTAATATGGCCCGGGAGCCAAAGGGTAATGATAGAGACCAGGCTAAAGCGGTGGTGGCAGGAGAAGGGGATGTTGCCATTATGAATACCTACTATGTAGGAAAGATGCTTCATTCCTCTGACCCAGAAGAAGTAAAAGTGGCTAATAAGGTGGCAGTTTTCTTCCCTAACCAGAATACCACTGGTACCCATATCAATGTAAGTGGCGTGGGTTTAACAAAATATGCTAAAAATAAAGACAATGCTATCAAGCTTATGGAATTTTTGTCCAGCGAGAAGGCACAAAAGCAGTTTGCCGAGGCCAATTTTGAATACCCGGTTAATCCCAATGTAGAGCCTTCCGAATTATTAAAATCATGGGGAGATTTTAAAGCGCAGGATATCAATCTTTCATTGTTAGGAGAAAACAATCAAAAAGCCGTTAGAATTTTTAATGAAGTAGGTTGGAAATAGGCAGCAGCCCTAAATGGGCTGCTCCTCTTTATGCGGATCAGAAAGGATAAAACTTGTAATCTACGTAAGGGCAAACTAAGTTTACTTGCACTTTACTAAAGGTCACAACCTAAAGGTTGCAGTCAGGCAAGTAAGCCAAGTTTTTCTAAAGGAAGTGCACAACTATGAAGATGCTTAAAAGATATAACCTAGATCTTTGGTCTATGCTTAGTTTCTTATTTATATCGTTGATTGTAATACCTAGTTTCTATGTTTTTATTAATTTATTCGTACCAGCCAATGAAACTTGGCAACATATAAAAGATTACTTATTAAAGGACTACATTGCCAACTCATTAACCTTGGTATTTTTCACAAGCATATTAACAGCCTTGATAGGAACCAGTTTATCTTGGTTAATTAGTGTATTTAACTTCCCTATGCGAAATTTTTTTAAGTGGGCACTTATTTTACCCCTGGCCATACCTCCCAATATTGCAGCCTACACCTATAGTGGATTACTTAGTTACACAGGCATTATGCAAGTTTCCCTAAGAAATCATTTCAATATTCATTTGCAACCAAAATACTTTGACATCATGAATATAGAGGGAGCAACGTTTATCTTTACCATATGCTTGTTTCCCTACGTCTACACCATTACAAGGGCTTTTTTAGAAAAACAGTCAGCATCACTAATTGAATCTGCCCGTCTCTTAGGAAAAAAACCAACTGAAATCTTTTTCACCATTGTATTACCCTGTACAAGGGCAGCCATTGTTGGATCAGTTAGTTTAGTTATATTAGAAGTATTAAATGACTATGGGGTTGTCCAGTACTTTGGCATTCAAACCTTTAGTACAGCCATATTTAAGACATGGTTTGCTATGGGTGATATAAATTCCGCCGTTAAATTGTCTGCTTCCTTAATGCTTATGGTTCTTACAATGTTATTACTGGAAAAGGCTTTAAGGGGAAGGAAAAAGTACAGTTACACCAATGCCAAGGTTAGACCGATATCCCCAAAGTCACTTACTGGAATAAAAGGATTACTGGCAACTGGTTACTGTCTGGTTATTTTTGCCTTTAGTTTTTTAATTCCTACATTACAGCTTAGCTACTGGTCTTTTCTTTCCTATAAAAACATCCTAGATGCTTCATTTTGGTTGCTCACCATAAACTCGCTAGGGGTTGCACTGGTGACTACTTGCCTAGTAGTTTGCATCGCTGCTATCATTGCCAATTACTGCCGAATTAATGATGGTACTACAGCAAAAATCTATTCAAAAATAATAGTGGCGGGCTATTCTATTCCTGGTGCAGTTATTGCCATAGGTGTATTGGCTTGGTTTATTTTTTTAGATCAACATTTTTATTGGTTTTATAAAATAATCCATCCAGACTCAGCCAAATTGGTTCTCAGTACAAGTATTGTTATCCTGTTCTTTGCCTATGTCATTCGGTTTTTAGCCATGGGTTTTAATACCCTTCAATCGGGTTTTGAAAAGGTTGGCAATAAATTTTATGAAGCGTCTAGAACTTTAGGAGCAACCAAAACAGAGACTTTTTTTAAAGTAGACCTACCCATGATCAAACCAGCCTTCTTTAGTGGTTTTGTATTAGTTTTTGTGGAGGTTATAAAAGAATTACCTTTGACTTTGCTGTTACGACCCTTTAATTTTGATACCCTGGCAACCAAGGTTTTTCAATACGCCAGTGATGAGATGATACATGAAGCAGCGGTACCTTCTATGGTGATTATTATAATCAGCCTTATTTCTATTTACTTCATCCATCATAGAGAAAAAAGGGGGAAAACTGATGTACGTTACGATTAAGGACTTAAGTTTTAAATATAAAAATTCTACAGAGGAAATTATCCAAAGATTTAACTTGCAAATAACTCAAGGAGAAATTATTTCTATTTTAGGTCAGAGTGGCAGTGGCAAAAGTACAATCCTCAGGCTGCTTGCGGGATTGGAAAGACCCTGTGCTGGCACCATTGTTATTAATAATCGGGTAATGGTCGATAGTACAACCTATGTTGAACCAGAGGATCGTGGCGTCGGGATGGTGTTTCAAGATTATGCATTATTCCCTCATATGACCGTAGAACAAAATATTAAATATGGCTTGGGCAAATTGGCTAGAGAAGAACAAGCTAAGCGATTGAAAGAAGTGTTAGAACTGGTAAATCTGAAAGATTTGCAAAGTCGTTACCCCTATGAATTAAGTGGTGGACAACAGCAAAGGGTAGCATTAGCCAGAGCCCTGGCACCTAAACCTTCTGTTTTACTAATGGATGAACCCTTTAGTAATCTAGATGCAGGATTAAAATACACCATTCGAGGGGAATTAAAAAATATAATCAAAAAATCAGGCATTACTTCAATTCTTGTAACCCATGATCGGGAAGATTCAGAAGCTTTAGCCGAGCGGGTTGTACATTTAAAATAACGGGCTGCAGTTAATATATATATAGTGTACACTGTCATATCCGTTGCTGAACTGGATATATAATAGATGGTATCATCATTAAAAAATTAAAAAGTGGTGGTTATAGTGTCTTCAATTCCGTTATATCTGGCCTTTGGTGCAGGTATTGTCTCTTTTTTATCACCTTGTATTTTGCCCCTGGTGCCAGGATACCTTTCTTATTTGGCAGGGGTATCCGTAACCGCAGATTCAACGGAGATCAATAGAAGGCAATTGATAAGCAGGGCTCTATTGTTTAACTTAGGATTTATATTAGTCTTTATCTCGCTGGGGGTGACTGGCAGTTATCTTGGAAAAGTGTTGCTTACCTATAAACCGGTGCTTACTAAAATTGGCGGCATTTTTATCTTTTTAATGGGACTCCATATGACAGGGATTTTGAAATGGAGTACCCTTTATCGAACCTATAAGTTTCATAACAATTCTCCAGTGACAGGACCCCTTGGTGCCCTGCTTTTAGGGGTTACCTTTGCAGCAGGGTGGACACCCTGTGTAGGACCAGTTTTAGGGTCTATCCTAGTTTATGCCGGCATGTCCGGCACAGTTTCAAAGGGAGTGCTTTTACTAGGGGTTTATTCCTTAGGACTGGCTATTCCCTTTATGCTGGCAGCCATTAGTCTTAGTTGGACAGTGAAATACTTGCCTCGGATTAGCAAATATTTGCCATATATTTCATTGGTTAGTGGTATTGTATTGATGATTGTGGGAGGACTGCTGTTCTTCGATATTTTCTCTCGGTTATCTGCGTATTTGACTTTTTAGAGGAGTGGGCCAGATGAAAAAAAATATCTTGTTCTTGGTTATCATAATTGCAATTGCAGCAGGAGTTTTTATCTATCGGAATTATCAGGAAGATGAACTGGTTGGTCAAGTATCTCAGTCGGACTCCGTAACCACCGGGCAGACTGAACAAAAGGAGTTAACCAAAGAGGATAAAACAATGGCTCCTGATTTTAAGCTAAAGGACCTATCGGGCAAGGAATTTTCCTTAGCAGATTTCAGGGAAAAAATAGTGCTGATTAACTTCTGGACCACGTGGTGTCCCTACTGTATTGTGGAAATGCCAGAGATAGAAAAGACCTATCAAAAATACAAAGATAAAGGTTTTGTTGTATTGGCAGTTAATCTTACGGATCAGGAAAAAAATCCGCAAGATCCAGTTAAATTTATAGCCGAAAAAGGTTACAGTTTTCCGGTTTTGCTGGATGAAAAAGGTGAGGTTTCATTGCAATATGCAATTAGAAGTCTACCCACCAGTTTTATCATAGGGCCAGAAGGGGAAATTACCGAAGCAAAGATCGGCCCCTTTGCTCCGATGGAGTTAGAAACCAAAATAAAGGGATTATTAAAGGAATAAAATTAATGGGACTGAAAACAGAGATCTTCTTTTGAGACTCTGTTTATTTTTTGTATAGCTAGAATTATAAACTTTGTAACATGCAAAATTAAGTTAAGTTTTCTAAAAGATCAGTTAACCTGTGATATAGCTAACAGTTTTTATACAAAAAAACCTGTAATTTTATGCCAAGTATTTATTTTGCATTAAATATCGGACATTTAAGCCTATAATAATGTAAGTAATTTGTAATACAAGATTGTTTAAATGGTAATATATTATTGCTATACTGCAGTGAATGGAAAAAATAAGGAGGAGCTACAAGTAATGCCTACAAACAATCAATCACCTTTAAACAGCACCGATGAAATAGGAAAACTTGCCGGGTCATTCGTGACTATGCGGCAAAACCTGCGAGAATTAATTAGTCAATTAGCGGAAAAATCCAACCAAACCAATGATTTAGCCAATACCATGTCCCAGAGCACCAACCAGGTATCTCAGGCGTCCTCCTCAACAGCCGCTACCATTATGCAGATATCAGCAAGTTCAGACAGTGTGGCCGAACGGGCCCAAGGAGTTGCTGCCAAGGCCAGGGAATCAGCGGATTTAGCTGACCAGGGGGCCCATAATATGCAGCAAATGACAACCCAGATGAATTCCATTGCCACCGCTTCCCATGATGCTGTGGCAGCGGCCCAGCGCCTGAATGCAACTTCTAATAGAATTACTCAAATCTTGTCGGTTATTGGAAACATTGCTGACCAAACTAACCTATTGGCCTTAAATGCTGCCATTGAAGCTGCAAGGGCTGGGGAACATGGCAGGGGGTTTGCTGTAGTGGCGGATGAAGTGCGCAAGTTGGCTGAGGAATCTGCCCAGTCTACCAAGGAAATCAGCAGCTTAATTAATGGGATTCAATTTGAAATTACGGAAATTGTCTCAAAGCTGGATAGTACCAGCCAAGAGACTGTCAAAGGAAACGAGATTGTACAGGTAACATCCCAATCTTTTGTACAAATCCATGATGCGGTGAATGAAGTTAGCTCCCAGGTTGAGGATATGGCGGCAGCTACCCAAGAAATATCCAGCGGGGTACAAAATATTGCCGCCGCAGTAGAAGAACAGACCGCAACCCTTGAGGAAATTAATAGTAATATTGAGGTATTGGCCGGCGTATCTGATGATCTGCAAGGTATGGTGAAAAAATTCAAGCTATAAAAAGTGGAGGGTACCATGAAAAATTTAAGCTTAAAGTGGAAGGTATTAGTCCCATTGTTACTGGTGTTAGCCACCACAATTTTGCAAATCAACCTAATTATCGCTATGAACCATGCCCAGCAGGAAGATGCAGTGCGGGTTAATGTTGCCGGTCGGCAGCGAATGCTGAGTCAACGCATGGCAAAGGATGTGTTTGGCTTTGTGTTAACGTCAAACTCCCAGCACCAAGAAGACTTAACAAAGGCCATGGATATTTTTGAACAATCCCTAAATGCTTTAAAAACAGGAGGCCCATTGGAGGTAGGGGGAACTAAGGTAGAGGTAACCAAAACTGAAACCCCGGAAATTTTAAACCTCCTATCGGAAGCCGAAACAAGCTGGCAAGGGATTAAGTCAGATATTGAGGGCATTGCTAGCATTTCCCCAGAGTCCACTGCCAAGGCAGAGGCTATTAATGAACAATTGGTTAAAATGGTAAATACCTTTGATCAGGCAACCAAAATGTACGAAACCGCTTCTGCCGCCACTGTTAAAAAAAATATGACTGTGATTTATGGCTGTGCAGTGGGCTATCTGTTTTTAATATTCTTCTCCTGGCAGATTACAAACAAGTATATCATTAAACCTGTGACAGCATTACAGAGGGCGGCGGAGGATATTGCTAAAGGGGATTTATCAGGGAGCAGCAAATAATAAATTAAGTATCCCAAAGAAAAAACGCCAATAATCTGGCGATTTCTCTTTGGGATAGATTTAGCATTATACTAGATTTTTACGGATGTTTTCGCGGCGTTTTTCTAATCAAATTCTAATTTTTCATTAATAATTCTCTAGCTATTCCTTCCTATAATAAGTTCATATTAAGAATTCTGGAGGGAATAAAAATGACTTTTAATCTAGAACTTGTTGATGAATTGAAAAAAAGAACCAACGTAAGTTATGCCGATGCTAAAGATGCATTGGAACAATGTAACGGGAATTTACTAGAAGCATTAGTGTACCTTGAAAAACATAATAAAATAAATGATCCATCAGAAGAAAAGAGCTTCCTTAACAGAATGAAAAAACTTCTAAAAAAAGGAAACAATACTAGGTTTATTGTTTGCAAAAAAGAAAGAACCATTTTAGATCTATCAGTAACTGTTACGCTGATAATAACTGTTTGTGCCCCTTATATTGTTATGCCGGTCCTGCTTCTTGGTTTAGTAACCGGCCATAGAATGAAGTTTGAAGGGAAAAATGGAGAAGAATTAAAAGTAAATAAAACACTTCATAAGCTCTCTGACGCTGTAGACACAGCAAAGAAAAAATTAAGCGAAGATGATACTGTAACTCAATAACTAAAATGCGTATTGATCTACAAATAACCTACAGTTTAATGTAGGTTATTTTAGTATGGAAAGATTGTAACTGTACAATAGGAATAAGTACAGCTAAGGCTTATTTCATAGAAGCTATAAGACTTATTAGGTATAATTAAATTACTTAAAGAGAAAAGGCCCCACCATAAAAAACTCGGTTTTACAGGTTGATTCTTTAAAACTGGATTTAGCTAAACACTCAGTAACCTTTAACGACAATCCAATAGAATTAACCAAGAGAGAGTTTGATTTGTTGAAATTCCTTTTTGTTTCAGATGCTTCCCATGAATTAAGAACACCCATTTCTGTTATCCAAGGCTATGCCAATTTATTGGATAGATGGGGCAAAGATGATCCATCAGTATTGGAAGAATCTTTGGATTCTATTAAAACAGAAGCAGCTAACATGAAAGATTTAATTGAAAAACTTTTGTTTCTTGCCAGAGGAGACAAAAAAACTTTAAAAATAGAGAAAGAATTATTTTCAATTCATGAATTAATCGATGAAATTATAAAGGAAACAAGATTAATTGATCAATCCCATGAAATTTTAAGCCATCGGGTTGAAACGTTTTTGTTCATGCGGATCGGAAACTTATTAAAGAAGCCTTAAGGAATTTCGTTGATAACAGTATAAAATACTCTCCCGAGGGTGGAACGATTATTATTGACTGCTACGCACAAAATAATCGGGCAATAATTACCATTAAGGATACGGGTATAGGAATTTCTAAAGAGGACCTGCCATTTATATTTAATCGATTTTATAGAGCGGACAAATCAAGGACAAAACAGACTGGCGGTACTGGATTGGGGTTAGCCATAGCGAAGTGGATAATAGAAAGGCATAAAGGAACAATTGGGGTAGACAGTAAAATATCTGAAGGAACAACCATCAAGGTTAATTTGCCAATACAAATTGATAAGAAATGATAAAAAACCTAGACTCGCATCTTGGTTACCTTTATTTTATTGTTAGTAATTGCCAGTTTGGCGTTAGTCAAAAAGAGTATATAATAAAAGCCAAGACTGTTGTCAGATTGCAACAGTCTTGGCTTTTATAAATTTATTTTGCATGTTTTATTTTTGGTAATGAATAGTTAAATTAAAACTGTGATATACCTAACAGATAAACAACGAGTAATATGTTAGTCTGTCATTGCAGATAATTTTCGAAATGTTTAAGAAATTACAACTAGGAGAGGTGACTTATGCATATTCTGGTTTGTGTTAAACAGGTTCCTGATACCACAGAGGTGCGTATCGATCCCGAGACAAACACCCTCGATCGCTCCAGCGCACCAGCCATCATAAACCCATATGATAGCCATGCCGTAGAAGAAGCGGTTAGGATCAAGGAAAAGGTAGGGGGAAAGGTAACTGTTCTCTCAATGGGACCGCCAGCTGCCGTGGAGGTTATTAAAAGATGCATTATGTTAGGGGCAGATGAAGGTTATTTGTTAAGTGATAGAGCCTTTGCTGGTTCAGATACACTGGCCACCAGCTATATCTTGGCAAAGGGTATTGAAGTAATCAGCCACAAGGAGCCTATTGATTTAATTTTCTGTGGTAAGCAGGCCATCGACGGAGATACCGCCCAGGTTGGGCCTGGTATTGCCCGTAGATTGGGTATGCCACAACTCACCTATGTAAAAAATGTGGTGGATGTAGATACAGCCAAAAGAGAGGTTCAAGTTCATCGTAAATTGGATGATGGACATGAAGTGGTGGTATCAAAATTACCTTGTTTAATTACCGTTGAAAAAGAAATTAATGACCTAAGATATGAGTCCCTGCCCAATATGTTGCGGGCTGCCCGCTATCAGCCCACCATTCTGGGAATGACTGATTTGGGTGCCGATCCTGTCAAGATGGGTCTCAAGGGTTCCCCAACTTCGGTTTCTAGAATCTTTGCTCCCAGCCAGCGTGGCGAGGGAGAAATACTAAAGGGTAGTGAACAAGAGATCATTAAGCAGTTAGTACAAAAATTATCCCAACGAGCAATTTAAGAATAGACAGAAGGGGTGATTCAATTGGCAGTTAAAGTATCTTCAGCCTGCATGGGTTGTCAGGCTTGCATTACATCTTGCCCTCACGAGGCACTCTTTATGAATGATGCTGGTGTGTGCCAGGTTATTCCAGAAAAATGTGTGGATTGTGGCGAATGTGTGGAGGTTTGCCCTGTAGAAGCATTATCATCTCCGAAAAACACTGAGGAACCAGCGCCAATAACTACACCAGCAAAAGAAGTTTGTATGGAACAGTCAACAGCTAACCAGACAAATCCTGCACAAGAGGTTGCTCAATTAGAGGGTGAACTAGGACGTTACAAAGGTGTCTGGGTCTTTATCGAGCAAAGGGAAGGGCACATAGCGCCAGTTTCCTTAGAATTGCTAGGGGCAGGCAGACAGTTGGCAGATAAACTGGGTGTAGAGTTAGCCGGTGTTCTGTTGGGTTATAACCTTTCTGGTCTGGAAGCCAGTCTTTATGAATACGGGGCAGACAAGGTTTATCTGGTGGATCACCCCGTATTATGCTATTATCGCACAGAAACCTATATGCAGGTGGTTGGCAAGTTGGTTCAAGAATACTTGCCGGAGATTGTCTTAATGGGTGCCACCACAACCGGGCGTGACTTAGCAGGGGCAGTGGCCACGGAGTTAGCCACCGGGCTTACAGCAGATTGTACGGTCTTGGATATTGATCAGGCTAAACGTCTGCTGCTAGCCACTCGGCCAGCCTTTGGCGGTAATATTATGGCTACCATTGTAGCCAAAAAACATCGCCCCCAGATGGCCACCGTCCGCCCGAAGGTCATGAAAATGGGTGATCCGGTGCCCGGACGACAGGGTGTGCTGGTCAAACCGGAAGTGAGTTTACAAGAAGAGAATCTGTTAACCAGAGTCTTGGAAATTGTGCAGGAATACGGTGAGCAAGCTAACCTCCAGGATGCGGAAATTATTGTTGCTGGCGGTCGCGGACTTGGTGATAAAGAAAGCTTCCATAAAATCTGTGGTAGTTTGGCTGAGGCAATCGGTGGTAAAGTCGGAGGTACCCGGGCTGCTGTTGAAGCGGGCTGGCTTGAGCAAAAATATCAAGTGGGTCAAACCGGGGTTACTGTGGCACCCAAACTTTATTTTGCACTGGGGATTTCTGGAGCTATCCAACACTTGGTGGGCATCCGTGGTTCCGATATCATTATTGCCATTAATTCAGACCCAGAAGCCCCCATTTTTCAAGAGTGTACCTACGGTATTGTGGGGGATGCGTTAAAAATTGTCCCGAACCTAATTAAGCCTCTGCAGGTATTATTAAAAGACAAGGGCAAGAAGGGGGGCATTTGCTGTGCCTGAGAAATTTGATGTAATTGTGGTAGGAGCAGGTGCCGCAGGCCTTGCTGCTGCTTATAAAATGGCTAGAGAAGGTTTAGCTGTGGTGGTAATTGAGCGCGGGGATTACCCTGGAGCTAAAAACGTCATGGGTGGCGTGCTTTACCGTGCAATGATGGAGGAGTTAATCCCGGAGTTTTGGAAAGAGGCCCCCTTACAGCGCCCAGTAGTAGAGCAAAGATTTTGGCTGATGGATGAAGATTCCGTGGTGACCACCAGCTATAAAGGCCAGGAGTGGGCCAAAGAGCCCTACAATTGCTTTACGGTATTCCGGGGTCAATTTGACCAGTGGTTTGCCCGTAAGTGTACAGAGGCGGGGGCCATCATCATTAATGAAACCACTGTAGAGTCTTGCATTGTGGAAAACGAGCGAGTGGTAGGGGTAAGGACCAACCGGCCAGACGGAGATCTTTATGCTAACGTTGTAGTGTTAGCCGATGGGGTGAATTCGCTGTTAGGGAAGCAGTTGGGCTTCCACAGTGAATGGCAGCCTCAGCAAGTGGCTCTGGCGGTTATGGAAGAATTGAAGCTTCCTTCTCAGGTTATTGAAGACCGCTTCAACCTGGACAGCGGTATGGGAGCAACCATTGAAATCTTTGGCGGCGGTACAGTGGGTATGGTGGGAACAGCCTTTATTTATACCAATAAAGAGCATATTTCTATTGGCGTAGGGGCACTGCTCTCCCAGATTCGGGAAGCTAAGGTACGTCCTTATGATTTGCTGGAGAATTTAAAGAATCATCCTGCGGTGCGGCCACTCATTCGTAACAGTGAACCCGTGGAGTACTATGCCCATTTAATTCCCGAGGGCGGCTATAATGCCATCCCTAAACTGGTTGGTGACGGTGTTATGGCCATTGGAGATGCTGCTCAACTGGTAAATGGTATCCACCGGGAAGGTAGCAACCTAGCGATGACCTCTGGTCGTTTGGCTGCCGAGGCCATTATCCGTGCCCATAAGATCGGTGAGTTTAATGAGCGTGCCTTGTCACACTATGAGATTAACCTGCGGGACAGCTTTGTCATAAAGGATTTAAAGAAGTATAAAGATACTTCTCGCCTGTTTGAGAACCAGCCACAGTATTTTAATCAATATATTCCCGCCGCTAACATGGCCCTACGGGAAATGCTGACGGTTGATGGTATTAGTAAAAAGGACAAGCAAAAGCTCATTACCCGTAGGATATTAAGCGGTCGTTCCATGTTTTCGTTAGGTAAAGATATCTATCAAGCTTGGAGGGCGGTGAAATAATGCAAGGGCAAATAAGCAAAAAGCTAAAACATCTCAAGGGTGAAACCAACATCGACGACAAATTATATTTAAACCGTTGGAAGCCGGATCACCAGTCCCATCTTGTAATCAAAGATCCTACTGTATGTGCGGAAAAATGTGCAGGCAAGGACTGTACATTTTTCTGCCCTGCTAGGGTTTATGAGTGGAGAGATGACCGAATTAGTGTGGGGCATGAAGGATGTCTGGAGTGTGGTGCCTGCCGCATAGCCTGCCCCCATGGCAATATCGGGTGGCGTTATCCCCGGGGCGGTTACGGGGTGCAGTTTAGATTAGCTTGACTGGCAAAATGGCAACACCCACTTCACCGGAATATTGGAAGTGGGTGTTTTTTTACTTATTTACAACGACTGAATAAACCAAAACGGATCAGAGCTGCTTGTTCCGGCAGGTAACGGATATAGCGTTCGTCCCAGAATTTTGACCATTCCCCAAGGGACGTTAAATTTTCAGATTGGAGTTCCTGATAAAGCTTTTCCCACAGAGCGGCCTGTATTTCCGAGCGTCTCGGGCCGGTATAATCGGAAAGGTAGCATTCATGTTCGAGGCAAATGGGTGCGACTAAAACCCCTGTTTGGCTGGAGTTAGCCGCTTCCCATACCGGCAAGTAAAGGCGTTGACAAATTCGAAACAAAAGTGTTTTTAACTCCCGTTGGTTCACTTGCAGCACAACTGGTAAAGATTCATCGGCCATATTAAAGGATGCTAATATTTCCTTAATGGCTTCCCGCAAATCATCATAGGGCTGTTTGGCTGGTAATGGGATGGATTGTGTATAGGGGTGGGACAACTTTAATGGCACCTGCTGGCAGTGAAGGGGAGCCATAGGTGCATGGGGCAACCCCTTTTCTGTCATTCCAAAAACCAGTTGTTTATCCCCTTCGATCACCTTAATGACATATCGGGAAAATGGGTGTTCGCTGGACAGAAAACAGGCTGCCAACGGCGCCTTAACTGTATAAATAGGGTACTGGCGTGCCTTTGATTCGGTCATTAACATGCCGTTGCTGCGTAAGGTGAGAATCTTTGCGGTAATACCCAGGCTACCCATAGCCTTAGCCAATTGGTCATAAAATTGGCCAACCCCCAGCACTAATAATGCATTGGTTAATAGTAGATTCTCTCGTTCTGTATAACCAATCTTGTTAAAGATAGTACCCATCACAATCGGTAACGGACCAAGGTGTTTTTCAACCAAAGGACTGACCGTCTGTTTAGTTAAATACCGCCAGGAAAAGAAAGAAGGATTAATGGCCAACAGGTTTATTTTTTTTTTGCCCATACTTTTTATGGCAGCTTCCAGGCTTTCAAAACTATCCACCGTTGCTGTCTCAATCAGTTTTGCCAGGGGAGAGTGTTCAAGGGGAGGATTGTTTCTAGTTATTTTAGGTAGATAACGAATATAGCCAATTCTATGCTTGATAATTTTGCCAACCCCAAAGAGGTTTAAAAAGTCAGTGGTAATGAAGATGGTTTTAATTTCCTGTGGGTTAATGAATGTCTGCTTTAACAATTGGTTTAATCCATTATTGAGGGCATAGGCTAAATCTTCATAGGCCAGCCTAGTGGTTGCTATTATAAGGTCTTCCATGGCCAGCAGGCCAGAAATATGTTTTTCTTCGATCAGAAAACTAATGGAATAATTCATAACCTTAAACCCCGTTGTTGAAATAATAATTTGGATGCAATTGCTCCAAGGGCTCGTACTGGGTCTTATATCCAAAGGTAGATGGACCAATTACTGCCAGGGCCTCTCTGGTACGCAGTTGGTTGGGACAGGGAATACCGATCACAGCGATTTGCCTGCCGGTGTAAATCTCATTATTATTGATGGGTTGCCCCGAGGGATATTCCAAAAAGGAAATAATGTCCGGCACCATGGCCACCATCTTTTCATTGTGATAGGCAAATGCATTTTCGTTTTCAACCAGCACTTGAAAGGTATCGTCCTGATATTGGTTAATTCCCTTAAGAATAATGGATTTTAACTTTAGTGTAGCAATGTTACCGAATTCTACTACGGTGCCGATGAAGAGTTCAATGGCTTGTCCATAAATGGAGTTTTTGGTAATATATTGCAGGCGCCAGAAAGCCTCTTGATAATGATTGTTTTTTAATGCCTGGCCCATTTCCAGGGCAAAGGAAAGGGTGCCTGGAATGATGGCTTCTTTCATTTCTTGTCCGTTCATAGCAAGACCGGCGAAGTATCCTACGCCACCATATTCCACCAGAGTTTTTCGAATATTGTAGTAATGTAAAAAATGATCCTTATAAAACAATAAATTCTCTTTGCCTTCCGAATTGGTAAGGGCAGAAGGGGTACTGGGTTGACCGTAGATGTGGAAAGTGGTCATCTGTAATTCCGGGAAAGCCCGTCCCATGCCATCACCGTCAACCAAAGGGATACCGGTTCTGGCGGCCACCAGTACAGGATAGAGGATATTGATGCCAGCCCCTTCCAGAGCAAAGAGGGCATCGATTTTACGGTTAATATTTTTTTCCAGAAGTTCAATGGCCCGTTCTCCTTCGCTGCCATCCGGCAGGTTTTCTTCCATTAGTTCGGGGGAACCAAGTAAACCAATGGAAGCAACGGTATAGTTGTCCGGCAATTGATGGTAGGGGATTACTTCAACTTGAGACTTGTGCTTTCCCAAGTAATTCTCCAAGGTTGTACTCAAAATAAAGGCATTGCCACCACCGCCGGAACCCAACAGAATGCTGCCCAGGGATAATGGTAAAATATCTTGAACAATGAGGATTTCGGCCATCTTTGCTTACTCCTTTAGTTTATATTTTTTAATTCGACGGTAGAGGGTGGCCAAACTAACTCCTAAAGCAGCCGCTGCCTTTTTCTTTCCATCAGTATGCCAACCGAAACGATTTAGCATCTGAATAAGTTCTGCTTGAGACCGTTGTCCACTGCTTTTTCGAGTTTGAGGCTCCACTGGCTGGATACCAATTGGTTGATTTTCCTCTTTGATTGGTTGTTGAATGGTGATTGGCAAATCCTCCGGAGAAATAATATCTTGGTTGTGAATATTAACCAGATATTCCACCAAATTTTCCAGTTCTCGGATGTTGCCCGGCCAATGATATTTTACTAACTGTTGCAAGGCGGCGTAAGACAAAATCTTAAAGGGTTTCTTTAACAAGATACAGTATTTTCTTAAATAATAATGAAGCAGTAGTTCAGTGTCTTCCGGGCGTTGTCGCAAGGGTGGAATAAAAATGGGGATGACATTTAAACGAAAAAACAAGTCTTCCCGGAAGGTACCTGTTCCGATCATTTCCTCCAAATTACGGTGGGTGGCAGCGATCAAACGCACATTAATGGGCAGGGGATAGGAGCACCCCACGGGTTCAATGTTTTTTTCTTGGATCACCCTTAAAAGTTTTGCCTGTAGTGTTAATGGCATATCGCCAATTTCATCTAGGAAAAGGGTGCCATTATTGGCAAGCTCCACCTTACCCGGTTTTCCCCCTTTTCTGGCCCCGGTGAAGGACCCTTCTTCATAACCAAACAATTCACTTTCCAAAAGAGCCTCAGGAATAGCGGCACAGTTAATGGCTACAAAGGGCCCGCTATTTCTTGAACTTAATTCATGAATGGAATGGGCAAATAATTCCTTGCCTGTTCCGCTTTCACCCCGCAGCAAAACAGTGGATTCGGATTTAGCAACTTGTTTGATAATCTCAAGAATTTTTTGCAGGGCGGGACCTTTGCCGATAATCCCAGGGAACACTGGGGACCGTTGGGTCCTTTGTGGTAGAGGGCTAATCGTGTCAAAGTTCTGGGTATGGCAGATGGCACCAATGAATTTTTTATCCTGATAAAAGTTTTTCACCTTGATCTGGATAGGGGACAGGGCTGAATTGAATTGATGTCCCTGGGTATGGATGTCCTTTAGATCCCTTTTGTGATGATAGTGATGGGCCAGATTGAGTTGTTCGGCCCTTTCGTTGAGAGTGCTGATTTTTTTTTGCTCATCCAACAAGACGATGCCCTCTGGGACAAGGGATAAAAGATAATTGAGCTGTTGAGTATGCAACAACTCCTTTTGTTTATAGACACCTTCTTTGATTAAAAATTCAAAATAACGAGCATAGCTTTTCAGGTGGCGCAGCCATTGGTTTAAACCCATTACCTGCATGGAGGTCAGGGATTCTAGAGGAAATTGCAAGCAAAGACCGCTGCCGGATGTCAATGAATTTTCCGCAAAGGGGAAAAATAACTCAAGGGCCAAGGAGCACATATCGATCACCGGACATTGGGCACAGAGGTGGTGCTGTCTGGGGGAATTAATCATAATGGCAGAATTTTGTCGTTTAGCTTCCTCGATAATGGGCCAGTCATTCAACTGGCTAAGTGGGTTTGGCAAAGATGTATAGATTATTTTCCTCTGGTACCAAAGGGTGACCTGACAGGGTAGCAGATTTTTTAAACTGTTAATGGCAGAAGTAATTACCCCGCTGTAAGTCATGTTGTTTCCTCCGAGTATGTAATAACTATACTATAAACCAAATTGAGAATAATTGACAACACGACGATTATTGATAATTAATGCGAAATAATGAGAAATAGGCCAATGAATCTTAAAAATGTAGTTAAAAAATGAGAAAAATGATTCTAAAATGAGAATTTACGCTATCAATTAGCTCTTTAGTGAGGAAAAGAGTGATAAAATTAATGGCACTGGTTTTGCATATGACACAGGTGGAGGGTGTCTACCCCAGACGTAATTTTATCTTTTTGAGGAGGAGTTTTTATGTCAAATGTACACGGGGGCGATGATTACTCGTTGTCCAGAGTTCCTATGGATGCTCGGCGGCCCATGTGGGAGGTGTTAGTGATCCGAATTGGTTCCCTTGCCTGTGTTTCACAGCTTATGTTGGGAGCGGCCTTGGGTTACGGTATGACCTTTTGGGGTGCCTTTTGGGCAACCATGGTGGGGAGCGTACTGCTTCAGGTAGTTAGTTATGCACTGGGGGCCGCTGCTGCCAGGGAAGGTATGTCCACCAGTTTGCTATCCCGCTGGGCAGGTTTTGGCAAAATGGGTTCCTCGATTATCGGGGGCGTAATTGCCATTGCCCTGATGGGCTGGTTTGGTGTACAAAACTCTGTTTTTGCAGAGGGACTATTAAAGGCGACGGGTATTTTTAATATCCAGATTTGGGCCATGATTACCGGTCTGGCTGTAACCATTATTGTTGTTTTTGGTTTTCGTTTGTTAAGTATTACGGCCAATATTTCGGTTCCTTTATTTATCTTAGCAGTGGGTTTTGCTATGGCTCATGTGTTGGCCGGACACGATGTGGGTCAATTGATTCATGCTAAACCCGCCGGTGAACCCCTGAGTTTTGCTGTGGCCACCACAATGGTGGCAGGTGGTTTTATGATTGGTGCGGTGATTACGCCTGACCTCAGCCGTTTTATGAGATCGGAAAAAGATGTGTTTTGGATGACTTTGATTGGAACCTTTGTGGGTGAATTAGGCATGAACATGATGTCTGTTTTAATGGCTCTGGCGGTTCGCTCCAGTGATATTGTAACCATTATGCTTTCATTGGCCGGCTGGATTGGGGCCGCCATCGTTATTTTCTCAACTATTAAATTAAATGATATTAACCTTTATTCTTCAAGCTTGGGCATAACCAATATGCTAAATGCCCTTTTCCAGTGGAAAGTAAACCGTGTTGCTGCCACCTGGGCCATTGGTATTATCGGAACCGTTCTTTCGATGATTGGAATTATCAGTTACTTTGTTAATTTCTTAGTCTTACTGGGCGTTGCGGTGCCCCCGGTGGCCGGCATTATGTTTGTTGATTATTACATATTAAAAAGAAACCGCCGTATCCTGGATGAGAGCAGAGAGAGAAATGCTTTACCTGCGGAATGTGAGATATGGAATCCTGTAACAATGGCGGCTTGGATACTTGCTTTCCTGGTGGGCTATTTCGTTACCGATACCGGGATTCCGGCCATCAATTCTCTTGTGGTGGGTGGACTTGGTTACTACATAGGAATGAAAGTATATGGGCTGGTATCAAACCAGAGCATTGTTGAATTTACTAAAACCAATGAAACTGTTTAATTCTACACTCAAAGGAGAGACATTAAATGCGTATCTTAGATATTCAAGCCATTGAAGATATTGCCCTGGGTGCAGCTTTGCTCGGCACCGGCGGCGGCGGTGACCCCTACGTCGGGAAACTTATGGCCATTCAAGCTGTGGAAGAATTTGGCCCCATTCAGCTTTTGGAACCCCATGAGGTGCCCGATGAGGCTTTGATTGTGCCAACGGCCATGATGGGTGCACCCACCGTACTGGTGGAAAAGGTACCCAACGGTGAAGAGGCGATCCATGCCTTCAACTCACTGGCAAAAACCCTGGGAACCAAGGTTTTTGCCACCATTCCCATTGAAGCCGGCGGAGTTAACTCCATGATTCCCTTGGCCCTGGCTGCCCGCATGGGAATTCCGGTGGTGGACACCGATGGCATGGGCAGAGCCTTTCCGGAACTACAAATGGTGACCTTTCACCTAAACGATATCTCTGCCACCCCCATGGTCCTCTGTGATGAAAAGGGGAACAGTATAATGTTGGATACCGTTGATAATGTTTGGACCGAGCGATTGGCCAGAAATGCCACGGTGGTAATGGGCGGCTCGGTTATGTTAGCCATTTATCCCATGAGTGGTTCGCAAATGAAACTAAGTGGTATCCATGGCATTATCACGTTAACCGAGCAAATTGGCCGGGCTATCCGGGAAGCAAAAATAAATCGGGTGGACCCCATCAAAACGGTGCTGAGGATAACAGGTGGTTATGAGCTGTTCCGGGGTAAGGTTATGGATGTGGCCCGTAGGACTGAAGGTGGTTTTGCCAGAGGAGAAAGTAAACTGGAGGGTACAGATGGCTATAAAAGTCAAACCCTTACCCTTCATTTCCAAAATGAACACCTGATTGCCAGGACAGAAAAAGAAGTACTGGCCACCACACCAGATTTAATTGCGGTCCTAGATGCAGAGACGGCCCGTCCCGTTACCACAGAGGGATTAAGATATGGCGCCAGGGCTGTGGTCATTGGTATTCCCTGCCATCCCCATTGGCGCACAGAAAAGGGTATAGCCACAGTGGGGCCCCGATATTTTGGCTATGACATTGACTATATTCCCTTAGAAAACAGAATTTCCAACAGCAGGGGAGGGCACCAGTAATGAGTTACAGAATTGGTATTGACGTTGGCGGCACCAATACGGATGCCGTAATTTTAGATGAAAACTTAACTCCAGTGGCCAAAACCAAGACACCCACCACAGCAGATGTTTCCACTGGTATCTATCAGGCCATGTCCATGGTACTGCAACAAGGAGTGGTGGATCGCAGCAAGATCAAATATGCCATGCTTGGCACAACCCATTGCACAAATGCTGTGGTAGAACGCAAACGGTTGAATAAAGTGGCAGTCATCCGCCTCGGTTTACCGGCCACCGGTGCCATTAAGCCCTTAACTGGTTGGGCCAGCGACCTGAGACAAGCCATTGGCAATCAGCAGTTTCTGGTAAGGGGCGGTCACGAATTTGACGGCAGAGAAATATCCCCCCTAGATGGAAAAAGGCTGCGGGAAATTGCCCAAGAAATTAAAGGGAAAGCGAACTCCATTGCCATTACCTCGGTTTTTTCACCAGTCACAAATAACCATGAACTGAGGGCGGCGGAAATAATGAAGGAAGAGTTGGGTGACATTCCGGTATCCCTTTCCCATGAAATAGGCAGCATTGGTCTTTTGGAGCGGGAAAATGCAACGGTGTTAAATGCTTCTTTGGTTGATGTTGCCCGGACCACTGCGGATGGTTTTGTATCGGCCCTGCAAAGGGAGGGTATTGATGCCAGAGTTTACTTTGGGCAAAATGATGGAACTTTAATGGCTGTGGAATATGCCACCCGTTATCCTATCCTCACCATCGCCTGCGGGCCGACAAACAGTATTCGTGGTGCTTCCTATTTGGCCAAGCATAAGAACGCCCTGGTGGTTGATGTGGGTGGCACCACCACGGATGTTGGGGTGCTGGTGAATGGTTTCCCCCGGGAATCATCCATCGCAGTGGAAATTGGTGGTGTACGCACCAATTTCCGTATGCCTGACCTGATTTCCATTGGATTAGGCGGCGGCACCATTGTTCGAAATGATCAAGGCATCACCATTGGTCCCGATAGTGTGGGTTATCGCATTACCGAGGAAGCTTTGATCTTTGGTGGGCAAGCCCTGACCACCTCGGATGTGGTCACCGCCCTTGGTCTGGCTTCCATGGGAGATGCGGCTAAGGTTAAAGACCTGCCCAAGGATACACTAAATGAGGCTTACCGAAAGATGGTGGCCATGACTGAAGATGTCATTGACCGCATGAAAACCAGCTCAGATCCCATTCCAGTTATCCTGGTTGGAGGTGGCAGTATCATCCTGCCCGATCAATTGGCCGGGGCCTCCGAGGTAATACGTCCGGACCATTACGATGTTGCCAATGCCATTGGCTCCGCCATTGCCCAGGTAAGTGGGCAGGTGGAAAGGGTTTTCTCCATTGACGAAATGGGTCGGGAGGGTGCCCTGCAAAGGGCCAAGCAAATGGCGGTAGAAGAAGCCATAAAGGCTGGGGCAGATCCGGACAGCATTGATATTGTTGAAATCGAAGATGTCCCGTTGGCTTATTTGCCGGGCAATGCTACAAAAATTAGGGTAAAGGCTGCCGGTAATCTGGTGGTATAGAGGATAGAAGATGAAAAGACCTTTAACCATTGGTTTAATTCAAATGGATTGCGTACTGGGGGATGTTGCAGCCAATGTGGCTAAGGCCATAGAGAGGATACGGCAAGCTGCGGCAATGGGAGCACAAATTATTTGCCTGCCGGAACTTTGTACCACGGGCTACCGACCAGACCTGCTAGAGGATAAACTCTGGGAACTAACGGAACCAGTACCTGGTCCCACCACGGATGTATTTAGCCAGTTAGCTAAGGAACTGGGAATATACATTATTTTGCCCATGAACGAAAAGGGTGCAGTGCCGGGGATGATTCATAATTCCGCTGTCTTTATAGATAAAGATGGAGAAGTACAGGGCGTGTTCCGTAAGGCCCATGCCTATGCAACCGAACGCTATTACTTTACAGACGGCAACCATTACCCAGTTTTTCAAACAGAGTTTGGTAAGGTGGGGGTTATGATCTGTTACGATATGGGTTTCCCTGAAGTGGCAAGAATACTGACCCTGAAGGGGGCCGAAGTGATTTTTGCTCCTTCGGCCTGGCGTCAGGAGGATGAAGACATTTGGGATATTAACATTGCAGCCCGGGCTCTGGAAAACAGACTCTTTGTGGCAGCGGTAAACAGAGTGGGCAGAGAAGGCGATGTCGTTATGCATGGCAAAAGCAAGATTGCCAATACCCGGGGAAAAACCCTGGCGGAAGCAGCCCGCTTTGAGGAAGATATTCTTGTGGCTACGGTGGACTTGCATGAACTGATTGCAGGGCGCAGGGAAACCCCCTATTTGAAGGATCGTAAACCTGCCAGTTATGGTTTGATTACGCAAATAAATTAAGGAGTTTATCATGTTAAAACAGGTATTGGAAATTTATGAATTATTGGATAGCTCAATGGTAACCGGGCAGCAAGTGGCAGAGCTGCTCCAATCCCGGGGGGCTGACAAGGTTACAGTGGAACTGGTGCAGGGCAAAGAAGGATCTACCGATTTTATCCGTATTGATGTGCCAGGTACCAATGGTAAGATAGTAGGGGGAACGGCACCAACTTTGGGAATTATTGGTCGGTTAGGTGGTATTGGTGCCAGACCCGAGCGAATTGGTCTGGTATCCGATGCCGATGGGGCCATTGCGGCCCTGGCCGTGGCCCTGAAGCTAGCAGAAATGGGGGAAAAGGGCGATCAACTGCCAGGGGATGTAATTATTACCACCCATATTTGTCCCCATGCCCCAACTCAGCCCCACGACCCCGTACCTTTCATGGGATCACCGGTGGATATGGAAACCATGAATCGGTACGAAGTGGACCCTGCCATGGATGCCATACTGTCCATTGACACCACCAAGGGTAACAGGGTGATTAACCACCGGGGCGTTGCTATCTCTCCCACCATCAAAGAGGGCTATATATTACGGGTCAGTGATGATTTATTAAACACCTTACAGATTACCAGCGGCCGCTTACCGGTAACCTTCCCGGTGGCCCTGCAGGATATCACTCCCTATGGTAATGGTTTACACCATATCAATAGCATTCTTCAGCCTTCAGTGGTAACCAACTCACCGCTGGTGGCTGTGGCCATCACCAGTGAAGTAACGGTGCCTGGTTGTGCCACCGGGGCAAGCCATGAAACAGATATTACAGCAGCGGCTAAATTCTCTCTGGAAGTGGCCAAAGAATACGGTGCCGGACGCTGCCGTTTTTATGACACCGAGGAATTTGCACTTTTGCAAAGGCTGTATGGTTCGTTAGAACAGTTCCAAAGCCTGGGCCAACAAGATTCGTAAAATTAAAAGGTATTAAGCAAAAAACAGGACCCTAGAAGGATATTCTCCGGGCCTGTTTTTTGCTTTTTATAAAGAAAGAAAAGATAATATAGAATTTTTTACCTAAATAAAAGGGTGTGATAATAACTATAAAGAATCACTAGTGTTGCATAAAAAAATTTGTTTTGTCAAGTACTCAACTTTCCCAGAAGAAAAAAGCCCATTATCCTAGGTATAACCTAGCATAGGCCGGTTTAACTACTAATATTGACAACTTAGGCTACGCTTGCAACAGTGGGTAAAAGACTTTTCCTTATATATGTAGGTAATTGCTGTAACCATTTCTCAACTTTTTCGGCAACAGTTCTTGATTGGAGGCTCTACCGTATCTCCCTTTACGATGGAGTCAATTATAGTTAACAATTGGGTAAGGGCCGTTTGATAATCAACTTCCTTTACCTCATCGCACAATAAAAAGAAGAGTTCCCCTAGTGACTTAGGGTCTGTATTATGCCGTGATTCCCAAGATAAAACAATATACCGAATAAAAATAATGCTGGTGTGGGCTACCATCATATCATATGAACGGCCTTGAAACTCTTTAGACAACTGCAAGTGAGATTTTGCAACCTTGAAAAAGGTTTCTATATCCCAGTGCATCCCATAAAGACGTACAATCTCCTCATTTGATAATGTACTATCAGTGCTGAGCAAAGCTAACCATTGACGGTCTTGATGTTTATTTCTTACAAACACGATTTTAGCCCTTGTTCCTTCGCAAAAGGGTTACCTTTCAGTGCAAAAACTATATTTTCGAAATTTAAACAGAGCTTTGAAAAATTCTAAGTCCTTAGAACCAGGAATTACGCGGTATTAAAGGCGCCTACCGAAGTCGGTTACAATTACCACCCGATTATCAAGGGGACTGGCTGTGTACCAGTCCCTAGAGCTAATCATAAGTAAGTTTACGACCTATTATCTCCTCAGCTTTTTCCCTGGAAATTTGGTTCCACACAGGGGATCTAAATCCAAAGGTATCGTCGATTTTAAATTTTACAAAATTAAAAATTTCAGATATTACTACATCTATTTCAATACGTGTTAATACGTGTTGGAATAGATTTAAGAGGTGAGGTAAATGAAGCGACGAGATATAGACAAAAAACTAAAAGCCGCTGGTTGGGAAATAACACCTGGCAAAAGGCACGATATGGCTAAGCACCCTGAGAAGCCCGGAATAAAAATTCCCCTCCCGAGACCAAGGAAATAAACGAATACACGGCACAAGGCATACTAGAACAGGCTGGGCTGAAATAGCCCCACCACAAAAGAAAGGTGGTTTTAAAATGAAATACGTTTACCCTGCGGTATTTACTCCTCTTTCCTCTGGCGAATATAATGTTCGCATCCCTGACTTACCTGGATGTATTACCTGCAGAAAAGATTTAGCAGATGCTATTGAAATGGCCGAAGATGCCGCCGCAATGTGGTTATGCGATGCGGAAGATAATCAAGAATCAATTTCCGCCCCATCTGAAAAACTAAATGTAGCACATCCACAGTTTGTTAATTTTGTCATCGCTGATACCGATAAATACAGGCAAGAAAACGATAACCGAGCAGTAAAGAAAACGTTAACTATTCCAAACTGGCTAAACTCTAAAGCCGAAAAAGCCGGTGTTAACTTCTCCCAGACTCTTCAAGCCGCATTAAAGCAGCAACTCGGTATAGATTGATATCCACATAGCAGCCCTAAACGGCTGCTTTTTATTTTAGTAAAACTAAAACCGCCATTCGTTGGCGGCTAATATGATAATTTCTGACATAAATATAGGAGGGTCAAGGGGACTAAAATCCGGATGCTACAGGTAAGAGTATATTTTTGGGGTTTGTTTAGTTTTTTATAAAAACAGACAAAAAATATAACCGCCTACGTAAGAATAGCAGAAAAGGAACTAATGCTAATTCCGGTGGGTAGGAAAATCTCGTGGGTAAAGAAAAATGACAAACAAATAATAAAAATCCTTATCTACTTTAAAAACCGAAGTAGAAAATGGGCTTTTATTTTCTGAAGATAGAATAATTTGGCATTAATTTTTATGGTCGTTATTGGAAACAGATAAAAGGTATTTTTAGCCAAAAACCTTTGTTAACTTTATCAGGCTATTTTATGGTAAACTAATTTAAAATACAAGAATGATAAGGTTTGGGCGGTGCTCTTTCATATCTTCCAATTGCTTTGAAGCTGCGAATAACAAGATAAATTGAAACCGTTCTGATGGTTGTGTTATTGATGTGAATTGCTAAATGATTCAAAAGGCAACCCATTGGAGGGCAAAAATTTGACACTAAGTAAAAAGACAAAACTTATTATCTATATGACATTTATAATCTTTATCATCGTAATATTTGGCACTTCAGAATTTATTGTGCGTAAAAATCTCAGTGAACTGGAAGAAAAAGTAGTTAATCAGAATATTGAACGGGTTCGAAATGTTTTATCAGAAGATATTTCTAGTTTAAACAAATTAGCTATGGACTGGGCTTCCTGGGATGATACCTACTCCTTTATACAGGATGCCAATAAAGCATATATTCAGTCAAATCTTGACGATACAACCTTTATTGATCAAAGGCTTAACATTGTACTTTTTATTAACTCTTCAGGTCGTATCGTTTACGGTAAGGGATTTGATTTAGAAGATGATAAGGAAGTATCTGTTCCAAACAGTATCAAGCAGTATGTAAGTGCCAATAGTCTTCTTACGCGCCACTCTACTATTGAGAATGGTATATCAGGAGTTATACTTTTACCCGAAGGCCCCATGCTTATTTCCTCGCGTCCAATTTTAACTACTAAAAATAAAGGTCCCATCCGAGGCATGTTGCTTATGGGACGCTACCTAGATACAAAACAAATTAAACATTTATCTCAAATAGTTGATCTGTCACTTACAATACGAGACATAAAACCTACGGAGATGCCACCTGATTTTCAAGAGGTACTTCCTTTGTTAAAAGAAAACCCTGTTTTTGTTAGCCCGCTAAACTCAGACTTTATTGCTGGTTACACTCTGCTGAATGATGTCTTTGGTAAACCAAGTCTTATGTTAAAAGTAAGCATGCCAAGGGAAAACTATCGGACAGGCCAGGAAGCTATGTTTTATGTGTTGATATTACTTGTGGTTACTGGTTTTCTAGTTAGCAGGTTCATTCAGCATGTTTTAGACAAGGTAATCCTCTCCCGACTCACTAAGCTCAGTGTCAGTGTTGATAGTATCGGGGAAAATGGCAATCTTTCTGGCAGGGTACCTATGATGAAGGGTCAGGATGAATTTTCTAATCTAGCCGATAACATTAATGGGATGTTGGCAGCATTGGAGCAATCCCACAAGAGTGCAAAGCGTTATCGTAAGCTGGTGAATAAAATGTCTACTGCTCACCAGCAACTTCAGAATATTATAGAATTTTTGCCTGACGCAACCTTTGTTATCGATAATGACAAAAAAGTAATAGCTTGGAATTTGGCTATAGAAAAGATAACAGGAATAAACAAGAAGGATATTATCGGGAAAGGTGATTATGCCTATTCAGTACCTCTTTATGGCAAGCAGATACCAATGCTGATTGATCTTATTGGTTCCGAGGACAGGGAAGCAGAAGGAAAATACGAATACGTAAAAAGAAAAGGAAATACCATGTTTGCTGAAGTCTTTGCTCCATCTTTCTTTGGGGGTAAAGGAGCCTTTCTTTGGGGGACTGCTTCACCACTTTACGACACTAAAGGGAATTTGGTTGGTGCTATAGAATCAATCCGAGATATTACTGAACGCAAGAAGATAGAAAAGGAATTAAATTTACAAAAGGCCTATTTTGAGCAGCTTTTTAAGAATTCACCGGCAGGGATTGTTATGCTGGACAACTCGGATAGGATTGTGAAGATCAATAGAGGATTTGAAAAACTTTTTCAGTATTCAATAAGTGAAGTAAAGGGTTGTTATATAAATCAAGTTATTATTCCAGAAAAACTCCTTGAAGAAGCATCCATTTTATCTAATGTTGTACTGACAGGGGAAATTTGTCAAAAAGAGACAATTAGAAAGCGCAAAGATGGTAGCCTGGTAGATGTTCATATACTTGGCTACCCTATTCTAGTTAATAATCAACAAGTTGGAATATATATTATATATACTGATATAACTGAGCGTAAGCAAGATGAAAAACGATTAAAACATATAAGTTTGCATGATGCTCTCACTGGGCTGTATAACCGTGCTTATTTTGAACAAGAAATGACTCGCCTGGAGAAGGGGCGTAATAATTCGGTGGGGATCATTATGTGTGATGTGGATGGCCTTAAACTCGTAAACGATACCCTTGGTCACAATCGTGGTGATGAGTTGCTGTTGGCAGCAACGGATGTAATTCGTGGATCTTTCCGCCAAAGCGATATGGTGGCTAGGATTGGGGGCGATGAATTTGCCATACTTCTCACAAACAGCGACAGTACGGAAGTAGAAAGAGCTGCCCAGAGAATTAAAGATGCCATCGCAAAGTACAACAAGGGAAACCCGAAATTGCCCCTGAATATATCCATAGGCTTTGCTGTCAGCAATGATTTATCTTTACGAATGTGGGACCTTTTCAGGGAAGCAGATAACAACATGTACCGGGAAAAACTTTATCACAGCCAAAGTGCCAGAAGCACCATTGTACAGACTCTGATGAAGGCTTTAGAAGCAAGGGATTTTATTACCGAGGGTCATGCTGATCGCTTACAAGACCTAGTGGTAAGAGTAGCTAGGGCCATAGGGCTGTCCGAGAACAAAGTAACTGACTTGCGTTTGCTTGCCAAGTTCCATGATATTGGCAAGGTGGGCATACCAGACCGTATTTTATTTAGCGAGGGCCCCCTAACCCCGGAGGAATTTATTGAAATGCAGCGTCATTGTGAGATAGGCTACCGTATTGCCCAGTCTGCTCCTGACCTTATCCCGATTGCTGACTGGATTCTCAAACACCATGAGTGGTGGAATGGAAAGGGTTACCCCTTTGGCCTTAAGGAAAAAGAGATTCCCCTGGAGTGCCGTATTTTAACCATTGCCGATGCATATGATGCCATGACCAGTGAACGTCCTTACCGGAAGGCTATGTCCCATGAGGAAGCGGTGGTTGAACTCAGAAAATTCGCTGGTGTTCAGTTTGACCCTCAACTGGTAGGTAAGTTTATAGAGGTATTTAATACCAAAAAGACATAGTGTTAGCTTAATTTAAAACAGCACCAATGGCACTAACAGTAATGTTAGTGCCAAAGCATTTATACCGGAAGTTTATGGCTAAACGAATATTATCGGTTTTTTTTAAACCTCGGCAACAATATTACCTGTTTCCGATATGTCGTAATTACCTAATCCGCCAAGTTCCTTTTTGAATTCCTGGGATTGTATGATTTCAATAGCTGCCTGTATATAAGGTTTGTTGAGATCTTCCTTCCTTATTACAAGTTCGTATCGTTCCCTTTGCAAAGGGATAAAATCAACTTCCCTGACCTGCATGGATACCTTCTCATTTCCCATACCAACATCTGCATCTCCCCGGGCAACGGTACTGGCAATGGCGAGATGAGATAGTTCTTCCACCTCATAACCCTTGATTAAACGTCTATCTATGCCTAACAGGCGAAGTTTTTCATCAAGCAGAACCCTGGTACCGCTACCCAGTTCGTTAGGTGATTTTGTTGGAAGTTTAGAAGGTGTATTAAAGTTGCCGCTTGAAAACGATTTCCATAGGGCGATTTATATTGCGACCCTTAATGCCATTGCCTGCTTTACCGGTAAAGTCAGTAACACCATTCACTGTCGTAATGAAGGTTCGGAAAAATGTCGGGAAAAAGTAATAGAATATTTTAAAGTTATCATTTATTAAAAGGCTTCCAGTGCTTAGGCTGGAAGTCTTTATATTTATTCCCTGAAGAACTTGGTTTACGTTACTTAAAAAAGTCTCAGAGTTATAAAGATAAGCCAGGAAAATGTGCCTATTCTGTAGAAGTAGGACCTATGTACTAGAAAAATAACCCAATTATTATGGAGGTCTCTATGGTTCAGCCATTTCTGACACAAAAAACTTTAAATAAAATTAAAGGTCTTTTTATTAAAGAGACCATTCGAAAGGCAGCCGTCGTTAGGGCAGCGATTTTAAATTATGCCAAGGAACAAGAACTTAAAAGTGTCCTGGAGGAAGAAATTTACGTCGTTTTTCATTCGTTAAAAGGAACCGGCAAATCCGTTGGTTTCCCTGAAATAACCAATATTGCAGCCAATGCCTTGGAAACAATCCAAAAAACCATGGAAGGTGAGATTAGCCTACGACTCTTCAAGGCAAGAATAGAAGCATATCTTTGTGAAATCGAAGAAATATTGCCCCGGGATGCTACTGATGTGAATGATGAAGAAGTGGTTTTAAAGAAAAGTCAGGGCACTGTGCTGGTTGTTGATGATGATGCTACCCTTGTCCAAGCGGTTAAGGAAAGACTAACCTTGGATGGGTTCGAGGTGTTGGAGGCTACTTCTGCAAGGGAAGCAGTGTCAATTTTAAAGCGTAAGCAAGTGATTGACCTCATGATTATTGATATTGTTATGCCTGAGGGCAATGGCTTTGAACTTTGTGCAAAAATAAGAAAAGAAAAGGTATACGAAGATACGCCCATTATTTTTATGACAGCCGAAACGTCACTGGACAAAAAATTGGAAGGCTTTAAGATTGGTGCAGATGATTATGTTGTCAAACCAATTTCATTGGATGAGATTGCTGCAAAGGTTCAAGCCATTGTTAATAGAACCAGAAGATATAAAATGAAGTTGCAATATGATGAACTGACGGAGGCCTATAACAGATCCTTCCTGCAAGAAAAGGTACAGGAAGAAATGGCCCGAAGTAAGAGAACTGGCAAATGTTTTGGCTTTTGTATGATTGATATTGATCATTTTAAAAAAGTAAACGATACCTATGGACATCTAGTAGGTGATGAGATCCTCAGAGCATTTGTTAAGTTCTTGAAATTACGTATTAGGCTGTCTGATGCTGTAATTCGCTATGGGGGAGAGGAATTTGTATTGGTTTTATCTCAGATAGCCTTTGATGAAGCGAATCGGATTGTGAATCGTCTAAGAGAAGATTTTTCAAAGCAAAAATTTGAAGTCAATGGCGAAAGTTTTTCCGTATCCTTCAGTGCGGGGGTGGCCGTATACCCTGATGATAGTCAATCACTAACTGATTTAATCGCAGCCGCCGATAGAGCCCTTTATCATGCCAAACAATCTGGCAGAAATAAAATCTGTTGTTGTGAAAGGAACTGAGTAAAGTGAAAAAAGTATTAATTGTAGATGATGAGGACTCTCTAAGAATGCTCATCTCGGCAACTTTGGAAGATGAGGAATGGGAGATTTTTGAAGCGGAAGATGGTATTTCGGGATTGGAAAAGGCCCAGGAGATAATACCGGATCTCCTTATCCTTGACATGATGATGCCGGGCATCACAGGTCTGGAGGTGTGCCAAAGATTAAAAAGCAATCCGGCTACTGCAGGTATCAAGGTCCTTTTGCTAACCGCCAAGGGGCAACAAAGGGATCAGGAAGCAGCTTGGGAGGCCGGTGTGGATTACTTTTTTGCCAAGCCCTTTAGTCCCAGCAAACTTTTATTATTAGTGAGCGAAATCTTATCGAAATAATGGAGAAAAAAGCATGAATATGGGTAAAAAATTGTTTGCCAGTTATATGGTGTTTGTTCTGATCATTGGTATTATTGTTTCTACGGATTACTACGATTCTAAAATGACAAAAAAGCATACGGTTGAAATAGCTGAACTGAAGCCATTAAATGATGTTATTCAAAATTTATCTTACGATTTTTTGATGCAAAGGAATTCAATTAACCAATATATTGTTAGCAAAGATTTGGCTGCTCTAGATACCTATCGGGAATATCATTTAAAAGCGGAGAAGGATATTACCCACTTAAAGGACTTTACTAATAAATTCCCAGAGATATCTACTGAAATAGAAGCAGCCATTATGGAGTCCCGGCAACAAAACAAAGCACTCAATGAAATCGTTAATCAGGCTGTTTTTGAAGGAGTTCAAGATTCAAAGATTCTTTTTTCGAACTCTCGACATCAAGACGATGAATTTTTGTTTGCATTAAATAATTTACAAAACAAAACACAAAACATTATTCGAAATTCATTAAACAAAATGGTGCAGCAGTCCGAGGATTTACATCAATTTAATTATTTATTATTAATCCTTTCTCTTCCTTTGGGGGTCATCCTGGGCTATGTTCTTTCAAAACGCTATACCAATCCCATTAGAAAGCTGATTAAGGCCACAGCTAAGGATGAAAATGGAAATTACAAGACAATTCACGGGGTTTTGCCCAAGGATGAAGTAGGAATACTGGCCACTGCATTTAATGATATGGTTATTACAATTAACAATGAGCATAGTCTGCTAAAGGAACAGAATTTAAAACTTCTTTCACAACAGGAAGAAATGTCCGCCCAAAACGAGGAAATCAGGGCCCAGCAGGAGGAATTATCAGCTATCCTGGATCAGGTTAATGCTGAGCAGGATAAACTACTTCAACTGCATGAGTTTAACACCCTGCTAAACGAATCCATTGAATTAACTGTTCTTTCGGATACCATACTCCGATACTGTCTGAAGGCCTTTAAGGCAGATGCAGGGGCCCTACTGGTAAAGGACCCTGATGAAGAAGCCATCTATATTGCTGCATCCGCTGGCTTAGATGCCTCTGTGGGTGAGACAATTCCTATGGATAACCTACGGGGCTTAGTAAAGCGATGCTACCTGGAGCAGCAAAGTATCATTGTAAGCTATCCGGCAACAGAAGTTTCTGCAGGCATCAGGCTTGCAGAAACGCAAAGATCCGCTCATGAAGTATATGTCCCCTTTACCTTTAATAGTCAGAAGCTAGGGTTTATAATTCTTAGTAAACTGTCTGGCAATAGATTTCATGATAATGAAGTTACTTTGTTAGAAGCACAAATGAGCCAAGGTGCTATGGCTATCAACAATGCCTTAGTGTATAAGCGGATTGAAAAGATGTATGAAGATATACTGGAGCAAGCAGCTTTGGTAGAACAATTAAACGCCCAGTTGGAAACAGAAAAGGATAACCTAAGTCGAGCAAGGGAAATTACTCGGTCTGTAGTTGAATCTATCAATGAAGCTATTGTTATGGTTAATATAGATGATGAGGTAGTTGCCGTCAATAAGCGCTGGCAAGAGTTATTTGAGTATGAGGGGGATCTCAGGGGTAGTTCCTCCGAGGTACTTTTCAGAACAAGCATTGACTGCTTGGAAAATTCCGCAGAGGCCTACAATAAGTTGACAGAGATTATGGCCCACCCCATGAATCAAGGCGAATTTAATGCAGTTCAAGAAAATCGGGTATTACGTGTTTGGACTGGTCCAGTTTTAGACCGGGCAGAGAATCTGATTGGACGGTTATATGTCTTTCGTGATATCACCATAGAAGCTGAAGTGGATAGGATGAAGTCTGAATTTGTTAGCACAGTAAGCCATGAATTAAGAACACCACTCTCAAGTATTTTAGGTTTTTCTGAACTTCTGCTGATTAAAAAGCTTAGTGAGGAAGCACGCACGAAGTATACCAAGACCATTCATAAAGAAGCAAAGAGGTTAACTGACTTGGTCAATGATTTCTTAGACTTGCAAAGAATGGAATTAGGAAAACAGGTGTACGACAAAGAAGACTTTATTGCCCTAGATTTACTTGCCGAAGTTGTAGAGTCCTTTGCTGCTTCTGGTGTTGATCACGACATAACCCTTCAAACTGTCGAAAGGTTTTTCATAAACGCTGATAAAGAGCGGGTTACCCAGGTACTGATCAATCTATTGTCAAATGCTGTGAAGTTTTCGCCCAAGGGCACTAAAATAACCCTGGGAGTTACTCCTGATGAGGAATATGCCAAATTTTTTATAAAAGATCAAGGGCTAGGGATACCAAAGGATGTTCAAGATAATCTTTTTTCAAAGTTCTACCGGGTAGATAATTCAGACAGAAGAAAAATTGGCGGTACAGGGCTGGGCCTTTCTATTTGCAAAGAAATTGTAGAGGCTCACGGAGGGAAAATATGGGTGGAATCCGAGCATGGACATGGGAGCGTTTTCTATTTTACTGTTAAGCTTTCCGAAAAATCTATAACTGGCGATGCAGAAATAAACTCAGCCCCCAGACTTCAAAAAGATAAATCTATCAAGAGAGTTCTGCTTGTGGAGGATGACCGCAGTCTAGCCTTATTGTTTAAAGAACATCTGGCTGATTGTGGCTATCGGGTTGAGGTTAGAGCAACCGGAGAAGAGGCTTTGAAGACTATTAAACATTCCAAGCCGGATGTCATTATTCTTGATATTTTACTGGCTGGTGAAATGAATGGCTGGACCATTCTACAGACCCTTAAACAGGATAAGAGCACAGAAAACATACCCATTATAGTTTCTAGTTGTCTGCCGGAAAAGGAACAGGCTTTGGCATTGGGTGCAAACGAATACCTCATTAAACCCTTCGAACCTCAGTTGTTGATCCGGATTGTCAAGGATTTGCTTTCCCGGGAGAAAGACAGCCAAACCTTTATGATAGTCCCCAAAAACCAAAAGGTAAGTCAATTATTAGTGATGAGGCTAAAAGAAAAAGGCTTCTTTGTAAAGGATATCATTGATGAAAAAGAGGCAATTTTAGTTAGTATGGATAAACCGATTGATTAAGATAGAATACGTCCCAAAGCCTGTATTAGGGTTTTAGGACGTATTTTTAGATGAAAAAATAATCTTTTTTGTTACATTAAATTTTGAGTTAGGGCAGGGAAAAACATGTAAATGTATAAAGATATGTATATTGAACTTAAATAATAAAACTGAGCCATATTGATATAATTATGTATATTTTATTAACAATTGGCTGTAAGATTGCTTATTTAGCATGGTAAATATTTAACTTAAAGAGGGCATTAATATTGGGCTGGGATTCCAAAACAAATGCTTTATAATTTCTAAAAAATTATTATTGAGGTGATTGATATGAGATTAAACATTAAACATAAGCTTTTAGGCAGTTTTGGGGTTGTATTATTAATAACGTTGCTAACCTGTCTGTATATGGTGTCCAGCATGAAAGGTATCAATAATAACTACAATAAGCTTATTAATGAAAAAGCTCATCTCCGTTATTTAGCAACATCGACTATAGCTGAGTCGTATAAAGCGGCCAACAGTTTGAGGGCTTATATTATCGATGGTGATCCCAATAACCTCGAAAAATTTCAACAGTTTATTAAGAACATAGATGATTATTTCAAGAAAATGGAACCACTGGTAACAACCGAAGAAGGTAAAAAGTTATATAATGACTTTGTGAATAAGTTTAAAGTATATAAGGAACGTACAGGTCAATTAATTTCCCTAGTAAAAGAACGTGAAGCAAGCCAGGGGTCTGATAGGTTAGTGGCCGAAAAAAATATATTGGATTTTTTCCATACCAACAGTGGTGAAATTAGTGGCTTTGGTACCGCCGGTGAAAGCTTTGCCAGGTATATTTCTAAGCTATTGGAGGATTACAGTAATCAAAATACAAATGATGTTAACAGGGTTATTTTTCTTTCTACCATATCAGTAATTATTACAATTATTCTTGGATTAATTATTGCTTATGTGGTCAGTCAAATAATTACAAAGCCTATACGTTTGGTTAATACTGAAGCGGCTAAGATTGCCACCGGTGATCTTAGCGGTAATGAGATTAAGGTGAGATCCCAGGATGAGATGGGCCAATTGGCCGAGTCCTTTAATGTAATGCATAGAAATCTAAAGGATATTGTTCAACAACTGCAGGAAAAATCAAATAATGTTGCCTCAGTGGCAGAAGAACTTTCTGCTGGAGCAGAGAATGTTTCTGCTGGAGCAAATGAAACTGCTGCTACCATCACTCAGGTGGCTGATACGGTAGAACAAGTAGCCACAAACACGCAGAATGTGGCGGATGTTTCGGATCAGGCCACCAGATATGCTAAGGATGGTGAAGTGGCTATTCATAATGTAAGGTCGAAAATGGATTCCATTCAAAGGGTAACCGAGGCCAATGGGGAGGTAATTCAAGATTTAAGTCAATCTGTGGTTCAAATCAGCAAAATTGTTGATTTGATTACCCAAATTGCAGATCAAACCAATCTGTTGGCGCTGAATGCAGCAATCGAAGCGGCTAGAGCTGGGGAACAGGGCCGTGGCTTTGCGGTAGTGGCAGAGGAGGTAAGAAAGTTAGCCGAACAGTCAAGCAATGCCACTAAAGAGATATATAACCTTATTACAACTATTCAACAAGAATCCGAACAAGCGGTTGAAAGCATGCAAAGGGCGAAGGATCAAGTAGGTGAAGGAGTTGAAGTTGTACATAGCGTAGGGGAGGCAATTGATAAAATAATTAAGTCAGTACAAGAGATAGACCAGGATATACAGTCAATGGCTGCAGCGGCAGAAGAAATAAGTGCTTCTATGCAAAATGTTGCTGCGGCAACCGAGGAAGAAACTGCAACCATGGAAGAAGTCTCTGCTAATTCTCAAGGTTTAGCCAGGATAGCTGAGGAACTGGATGGTATTGTTAGGGGGTTTAAATTATAATAAAGTTGATTTTATTAGAGTTGCATGATCAAAACTATTTTATAAAGAGGTCGCCGTAAAGGTGATCTCTTTATTTATTTTGCCTGTACTACCAACAAGTTGCTATTGTTTATAAAATTTACCAAATTTTATCTCGAAAGTAAGCAACACATCGTAAATATATGCAAATATTTAGAAAACTATGTATGATTATACAGGAATTTTTACTAGAATATAGAAAAACGTAAATATAACTTGAAATTCTTGTCAGAGTATAGGGGTCGAGAAAAATTATGGAAGAAATATTTGAAAAAGTACGAACTTTGAGAAATCAAAAAAATATGACATTAAAAGACCTCAGTGAGAAAACTGGCTTGTCTGTAAGCTTTTTGTCACAGGTGGAGAGGGGGACGTCTTCACTGGCCATTACTTCCTTAAAAAAGATCGCTGATGCATTAAATGTTCACATTGCGTCGTTTTTTGCTAATTATTCAAACACGAACTTTACTACAAGGGCGGACGAACAGAAATCTTTTAAAATTGAAGGTTCAAGTACAGAGTACATAAGACTGAGTGGGGAATTCCATGGCCGAAACCTGGAACCATTGTTAGTCACCTTTGCACCTGGTCAGGTTCAGCCCAACACCTTTTGTCACCCTGGAGAAGAATTTTACTATGTCTTAGAGGGAGCGGTTATTTTCAATGTGGATGGCAAAGAAATCCTGGTAAAGGAAGGGGATACTATTCATTTTCCTTCAACCTTACCTCACTTTTGGATTAACCCCCTGCAACAAAAGACAAAGGTTCTATGTGTGTTAACACCGGTGATCTTCTAAAAAAACAATAAGGAAGGTGGTTTTTATGCGTGTAGCAACGGATATTGGGGGCACTTTCACAGACTTGGTGGCAGTGGACAAAGAGGGACATATTCTTGTTACCAAAAGTCATACAACCCCGCCCCACTTTGAAAAAGGTGTCATTGATGTTATTAAAAAAAGTAAGATCAATGCTGAAGAAATTGAGGCATTTATACATGGCACAACCGTCATTATTAATGCCCTGACCGAACGCAAGGGTGTCAAAACTGGTCTTATAACCACCCAGGGTTTTCGGGATGTTTTGGAAATTGGCCGAGGTAATCGTCCAGACTTATTTAATATTAGATTTAAAAAACCAACACCCTTTGTGCCCCGCTACCTTCGTAGAGAAGTGGCAGAACGTTTAAATTATAAAGGTGAAGTCTTAATTCCCTTGAACAGAAAGCAAGTGGTGGAGGCTATTGAGTTTTTTAAAAGGGAAAGGGTTGAAGCCATTGCAGTAGCCTTTCTCCATTCCTATGCTAACCCGGCACATGAACAAGAAACGGTGACATTAATCAAAGAGCTATGGCCAGATATTGCTGTAACTGCATCAAACGAAGTGACTAAAGAATGGCGGGAGTATGAAAGGACCAGCACCTGTGTTTTAAACTCCTATGTAAAACCCATTGCAGCATCCTATGTTGATCGTTTAGAAGATGAACTGACTAAGATCGGAGCCAAGGGTAAAAAATACATTATGCAATCCAATGGCGGTACCACAACCTTTAGTCAGTCCAAGGTTACTCCCATTAACATGGTGGAATCAGGCCCAGTGGCCGGAGTCTTCGGCTCCAATATCCTGGGACAAATGCTGGGAGAAAAGAATATTATCGCCTTTGATATTGGTGGAACCACTGCCAAATGTTCACTAATTGATAATGGAGAAATAAAGGTCTCAACTGATTATAAAATCGAGAAGACAAACCTTACTGCAGGTTATCCCATTAAGATTCCCGTTGTTGATATTGTTGAGATTGGCAATGGCGGTGGCTCCATAGCCTGGATTGATGAGGCAGGCTCCCTAAAAGTAGGTCCCATTTCTGCAGGGGCTGTGCCCGGCCCTGTGGCCTATGGCAAAGGAGGCACAGAACCAACCACAACGGATGCTAATTTAATTACTGGACGTCTTTCTGCCAATAATTTTGATTACGAAGTTGATATCGACAAAGTTAAGGAAGCCATCCGTGAAAAGGTTGCCAAATATTTTAACATCTCTGTGGACGAAGGGGCTCTGGGGATTATTCGGATTGCCAATTCCAATATGTTGAATGCTCTAAAGCTGGTGTCCGTAAGAAAAGGCTATGATCCCCGGGAATTTACCCTGGTTGCCTTCGGGGGTGGAGGTTCCATGCATGCGCCGGCTTTGGCCAAGGAACTGGGCGTGAAGAAAGTGGTTGTGCCGGTGGCTGCCTCAGTTTTTTCGGCATGGGGTATGTTAATGACAGACCTGCGACACGACTATATTAAAACCTATATTCGTAGATTAAATGACATTAAATATGAAGAAATAAATCAAGAGTGGACGAGTTTAGAATCGGAAGCCGTGGCGCAATTTGTAGAAGATGGACTAGAACGGGGTAAGGTCATGTTTAGCCGCTTTGCAGATATGCGATATTTAGGTCAGGAGCATACGGTGAAGGTACCTGTGCCCAATGGTATATGGAATGAAGATTTAATTGGAGAGGTAATTGAGAGGTTCCACCAGATCCATGAGCATTACTTCACCTTTAAACTGGATGGGGCTCCCACAGAGATAGTAAACCTTCATTTAACTGGCTTTGGGGTTGTGCAAAAACCTGAAATCGGTAAAATTCAACAAAATGGAGCAGTGGAAAGTGCTGTTAAGGAGATCCGACCAGTACTCTATGAAGATACTGGGTGGATCGACACAAAGGTTTATGATCGTCAAAGGCTTGCCCCCGGAGTGTCCATTGAAGGACCTGCCATTGTGGAGGAAGCGTCTGCCTCTACTGTACTTTACTCTGGACAGGAACTGACTGTAGATGTTTATGGAAACCTAATCATTAGTACGGGGGTGAAATAATTGACTGAAAGGTTCGTTAATAACACCGATCCATTTACACTGGACATTGTAAAAGATTCACTGATAGCCATTGGTGATGAGATGTTTTATGCTTTGGCCCGAACCTCCATGAGTCCCATTATATATGAAGTCTTAGATTATGCCAGTGGACTAACGGATGCCCAAGGGCAACTTCTGACACAGGGGAACGGTGCCACTGGTTTTATTGGCATGTTAACCTTTATGGTAAAAGAAACTATCAATAAGTTTGGCAAAGAAGGCAGCCTAAAACCCGGCGACATTATCATTATTAATGATCCCTATGGGGGTGGGGGTTCCCACCTTTCTGATGTGGGTCTGGTAATGCCCATATTCTTCAGGGGGGAAGTTGTAGCTTTTTCTGCCAACAAAGCACACTGGACTGAAGTAGGAGGGAAGGACCCCGGATCATGGACAACGGATTCCACAGAAATATTTCAGGAAGGACTGCAGTTTCCTTGTATTAAGCTTTTTGAGGAAGGGAAGATCAATCAAGCTCTGGTGGACATGATTGCAGCCAATGTTCGTTTCCCAGATTTATCTCTGGGTGATATGTGGGCCCAGGTGGCAGCCCTACGAACCGGCGAAAGACGTTTTGTGGACCTCTGCAATAAATATGGTAAAGAAATTGTCTTAGCCTCCATTGAACATTTATTGGACCATGGCGAACAGCTTTCCCGGAAACAACTACAACAATTACCTAAGGGAAGCTATGAGGTAGTAGACTATATCGATGATGACGGCTTGGGTCACGGACCTCTTAAGGTTCGAGTAAAGGTAACCATTACAGACGAAGAATTTATATGTGATTTTCGAGGTAGTCATCCCCAGGTTTTGGGTCCGGTAAACTGTTCCTACACAGCCTTGGTTTCTGCGGTAAGAATCATTTTTATGGCTATAACAAACCCTTCCCAGGATGCCAATGATGGTATTTTCCGGCCCTTAAAAGTGATTGCAGACAAAGGATCAATCTTTTCAGCCGAAAGACCGGCGGCTGTTTCGACCTATTGGGAAACCATGATCTATGGTGCCGATCTTATTTGGAAAGCCCTGGCACCGGTTTTACCCCACAGACTAACGGCGGGTCACTTGCTTTCTGTTTGTGCCGTGGTGGTAGCCGGCATGCACCCGGATACCAATGAACCCTTTCTGGTTGTAGAGCCATCGGTTGGTGGCTGGGGTGCCGGCGAAGGAAAGGATGGAGAGGCTGGCCAGTTTTGTATTGGTGATGGTGAGACCTTTAACGTTCCCATTGAGGTGGCAGAAACCCGCTATGGCATCATGGTGGAGGAATATAGTTTTCGTGCCGACGGTGCCGGGGCGGGCCGATTCCGGGGTGGTTCCGGTGTTGTGCGCTCCTACCGGGCCTTAACCGACAATCAAACTGTCACAGGGACCTTTGGACGTCACAAGTTTCTTCCCTGGGGCTTTGATGGAGGCCAGGATGGTTCTGCTAATTACTTTGAATTTTTAAAGTCAAATGGTGAGAAGGAAGGGCCCTTTGGGAAGTATGCCAGGTATATTCTGAACAAAGGAGATATAGTTCGACTGGTTACAGCCACCGGTGGTGGCTACGGGCACCCTCTAAATAGATCAATAGATAAAGTAGTAGAGGACTTAAAAAATGAATTTATCACAGTGGGGCAGGCCCGGGATGATTATGGTGTTTGCATAAATCCTAAGACCTTTGAGTTTGAAGGTCTAACCGAAGAACGTCGGCAGAAAGAGAGGGCCTAAAATGCAGGTAATTGCCATAACGGATATAGTTGCTGATAAAAACCCCGCCATTGTAATGAAGACAATTTTTAGTGATAAAAACATTACCATGGGTACGGTGGTGATTCCGCCGGGTGCTAGAATACCTAAGCAAGGAATCGGTGTACACGAGGGTGATGAATATTCCCTAATCCTCAAAGGCTCCATTAAGACGATGAGTGGTGGAAAAGAATACCAGGTACAGGGTGGACAGGCTACTTTTATCCCTGCCGGTGAAGAACATTGGTGCTGTAATGATGATACTGAGGAATGCGAAATCGTTTGGTTTTTAACTAAATAGTAATGGTGGATTTTAGTTGAGAGGAGAAGTGAAATTGAAAAGTCTATGGAAAAAGGTTAAAACAATGCCATTCATTTTAATGGTAATTATGGTGTTAGTAACAGGCTGTGGTGGCGGTGAAGCAGATAAGGGAGGCTCAAAGGACTCTGCGTCGGCAGAAAAAATCATTAGAGTGAGCGAAGCCAATGTTCCCAAAATAGACCCCGGCGTTGGTTCTGATTACAGCAGTTCTGTTGCGCTTTGCAACCTATATGATACTTTGGTGTATCCAAATGACGATGGGACCCTTAAACCAATGTTAGCAACAAAGTGGGAAACAACCGACAATGGTCTCACCTGGATTTTTGATTTAAGGCAGGGTGTAAAATTTCATAATGGTGAGGAATTAACCGCAGAAGATGTTGTTTTCTCAATGGAAAGAATGTTGAAAATGGGTGAGGGTTATGGCTATTTGTATACGAATGTGATAGCTGAGGCTAAGGCGTTGGACACTTATAAGGTTCAGTTTAAGTTAAAGGAAACCTTTGGTCCATTCCTCTCTACTCTGGTTCGCTTGTATGTGCTCGACAAAAGTCAAGTTATGGCCAATATTAAAACCCCGGGGCCCTATGGAGAAATGGGAGACTATGGGAAGGATTGGCTGCTTAACCATGACGCAGGTAGCGGACCTTTTAAGGTGCAGGAATTAAAGATGCAAGAATATTTATCTGCTGAAAGGTTTGAACAATATTGGGGTGGCTGGGATAAAGATGCCCCAGAGGCCTTTAAGATCATTGGTACAAATTCTGCCCCCACGATTCGGACTCTAATGACTCGCAAGGAGCTGGAAATTTCAGACCAATGGCAGAGTGAAGAAGCATTAAAAGCATTGGATGAAATACCTGGAGTATCCGTAAACTCCGCCTTTATGGGAAGCATGATGAATATTATGCTTAACACTAAAAAAGCTCCAACGGATGATGTGCATTTTCGTAAAGCCCTGGCATACATCTTGGATTATCAAATCATAGAGAATAAAATATTCCCTGGCAGTAAGAAAGCACTAGGTCCGGTACCTTTTAATCTGCCTGGAGCAGCACAGGGGTTACCCCAATATAGTCGCAATTTAGAGAAGGCAAAACAAGAATTGGAAAAATCCAAATATGCAAATAATTTGGAAAAATATCCGGTAGAGCTTGCATGGATTGCTGAAGTACCGGATGAAGAAAAAATTGCTCTTCTTTTACAGGCCAATGCAGCAGAATTAGGAATTAAAATTAATATTGTTAAGACACCCTGGCTTTCTTTTACCGAGCAGGTAGCTTCCCCAGAAACCACGGCCAATGCAAGCATAATTTTTGTAAGTCCGCATTATAACGACGCGGGTTCTGTTATAGAAACGCGGTATCATTCAAACTCTGCTGGTACTTGGGAACAGTGTGAATGGTTGAAGGATACAAATCTTGATATTGCCATTAAGCAAGCTATCGGAACTGTGGAGGACTCTCTTCGTGCTTCTAAATACAAAGCGATTCAAGAATCCATTGTTGACCTGTGCCCAACCCTTTGGGTTTTTGACCAAGCAGAAAAACGAGCTTATCAAAGTGATTATATTCTATGGCCCGCTGCAGAAGCTGGCAAAGCAGGTAAACCTGTGAATACGGTAATGGGCTATGCTTTCTATTTTCATGATTTTAAAGTTTATCCAGAAAAAGTTACAAAATAGAACCTGTGAATAATTTAGCTAGCAATATGGTGACTCCTAAAGCTGGAGTCACCATATTAAATCCTTCTTGATTTAGGAGGCCAATATGAATCTCCGGACATTTTTAATGAAAAGATTGATGCTTTCAATCTTTGTTATTGTGGGTCTGTCTATCGTTATTTTTGTTATTTCCCGTGTGGTTCCGGGTGATCCTGCAAGAATGGCACTGGGTTCTAAGGCACCCCAGTTTGCAGTGGATGCATTAAGACAAGAAATGTATTTGGATAAACCCTTGATCTCCCAATACGTTTATTGGGCCAAAGGGGTTGTAACCGGAGATCTTGGAAAATCTTTAATCACCAAGAGAGCAGTGCTTGAGGATGTACAAGAGTTTCTGCCGGCTACTCTGGAACTGGCCTTGTTTGCAGGCGTCATCATGGTGCTATTTTCTATTATATTTGGGGCATTAGCAGCTAAATATCGAGATACTTGGATTGATACACTGATTCGAATCATGGCTTATTCCGGTGTAGCCATGCCTTCCTTTGTGCTGGCAGTCTTGTTTTTGCTTTTATTTGGTTATATTTGGCCCATTATTCCAGTGTTAGGACGATTAAGTACGGATGTTCTTCCTCCACCGAGCCTTACTGGGCTAATAACCATTGATAGTTTGTTAACGGGGAATTTAGCTGCATTCTGGGATGGTTTCAAACATCTTATCTTGCCCTCATTAGCCCTAGCCATTGGACCACTTTTTCAGGAGGCACGCCTAATACGATCCGCCATGACTGATAACATGAATAAGGATTATGTGACTGCGGTAACCGGCTATGGGATTCCCAGCAGAATCATCATGAGGAAATATCTATTAAAACCCTCGTTAATTCCAGCGGTATCTGTTATGGGGTTGGATTTAGCAGCGCTCATGGGGAATGCATTTTTAGTAGAAGTTATATTTAACTGGCCCGGGATTTCTAGATACGGTATGAATGCAATGCTGCAGAAGGACCTCAATGCTATTTCCGCTGTTATTATCGTATTTGGATGTATTTTTGTTCTTGTTAACATTATTGTTGACTTTATAGTGGCTTATCTAGATCCAAGGATTCGGTTGGGAGGAAAAATATAATGGAAACGAAGGTGCAAGCAGTTCCTGACTTAACGCTTCCATCCGCTACAACCAGGCTGCGAACAGGATTACAAAAAAGCTGGTATAAGTTTTCTCGCAATAAGCTCTCCGTCATTGGTTTAGCTATTGTATTGAGTGTTATTTTTCTTGCTATTTTTGCTCCTTATATTTCACCATACCCTCAACATGCTAAGGAACTTGTTGATTATAATAATGCAGGACTCTCCCCTTCATCAAAGTACCTACTGGGCACAGATAATATTGGGAGAGATATTTTGACGAGAATAATTTTTTCGTTACGGGGGGCCTTGTTAATGCCTGCAATGGTTTTAGCAATAGCAGTTCCTATAGGGGTGCTTTTTGGCTTACTGGCAGGATACTATAAAGGGACTTGGTTGGACACTTCAATCATGCGACTAACAGATATATTCTTGGCAGTTCCTCCGCTGATTCTGGCCTTGGCAATATGTGCAGTATTAAAGCCAAATCTAATGAACTCAATGATAGCTGTAACGATAATGTGGTGGCCGTGGTATTGCCGATTAGTTTATGGAATGTCTTCATCTTTAAGAAATGAGTACTTTGTAATTGCGGCAGAATTGATTGGGGCCAGTAAAATTCATATTCTGTTTAAGGAAATATTGCCAAATTGCCTATCTCCGATTCTTACTAAAATGGCCTTGGACGTAGGGTGGGTTATTTTAATTGGTGCAGCTTTAAGCTTTGTTGGTCTTGGGGAACAACCGCCAACTCCTGCCTTGGGGCAGATGGTTTCCGATGGTTCGCGATATATGCCGGATATGTGGTGGATGACTGTTTTTCCTTCGTTTGCCATTGTAATAATTATTCTAGGCTTTAACTTTCTGGGTGACGGAATTCGTGACATGCTCTCGAAAGGGGAGAATGAGTATGAGTAACCCCATCTTAGCTATCAACAATTTAAGGTTATGGTATCGCACTTATGGCGGTTACTCTAAAGTCCTCGATGGAGTTAATTTTCGAGTGCATAAGGGGGAAAAGGTTGGTTTAGTAGGGGAGGCCGGTTGCGGAAAAACCACTACCATGAGGTCTGTATTGAGAATACTTCCTGAAAAGCAAATCCACATCCCAGAAGGAGAAATTATTTTCCAGGGACAAGATATATTGAAGCTGAGGACCACTGACATTCAAGAAATACGCACAAAAAAAGTAGCTATGATTTTTCAGGAACCGGCCGCAGCCCTGAACCCTGTTTTCACAATTGGTACACAAATGTTTGATATTATTAGATATTCGGATAACACAAAAACGAGAGAACAAATTAAAAACATGGCCTTAGAGGCTATTAAAGAGGTGTATATTCCCGATCCCGAAAGAATACTGGACTGCTATCCAAACCAGCTAAGCGGTGGGATGAAACAGAGAATATGTATTGCTATGGCAATTATGACTCGGAGGGAACTGTTGATAGCAGATGAACCGGGTACTGCCCTTGATGTAACAATACAAGACCAGGTGCATCGACTTTTGAGCGGTTTAGTTGATAAGAAGGGTGTGTCCTTGGTAATGATTACTCATTCGCTGGGGGTTGCCAGGGAAATCACTGATAGAATTTATGTAATGTATGCAGGGAATATTGTGGAAGTTGCCAATACGAAAGATCTTTTCGCAAGACCTTTACACCCCTACACTCTAGGCTTAATGGACTCTGTGCCCAGGCTTACCGGTGGTGGGTTATCCGAAGGCATCTATGGACGAATTCCTAATTATTTACAACCCCCCACAGGTTGCCGCTTCCATCCTCGTTGCCCCAGAGCAGTTGAAAGATGTAGAGAAGAAAGACCCGTATTATATGATTTGGGAGACGGTCACGGGGTGGCATGCTTCCGAATCTAGGAGGTGTACCAGATGTCCAATGATATATTGTCGATAATTAACTTAAGAACATACTTCCCGGTAAAAACTTCTCAGGGAAAGGATGTATTTGTTAAAGCTGTTGACGGTGTTAACCTTAAGGTGGAAAGAGGTGAAGTGCTAGGTGTCGTGGGGGAATCCGGGTCCGGCAAAAGTACCATTGCTTATACTGTGATGGGTATGTACAAACCTACAGGTGGGAAAATCCTTTTTCATGGTCAAGATATCAGTATATTAAGCAGCAAACGACCATTGTTATTAAAAAAGGATTTACAAATTGTATTCCAAGACCCAGGTTCTTCTCTAAATATATATCAGGATATTAAGCAGATTTTGGAATTGCCGTTAAAAGTTCATAAAATAGTTAATAAAAATCAGATTAAGGAAAAGATTATCAGTCTCCTGCAGATGGTTGAGTTGTCGGAAAGTTATTTGCATAAATCCCCGGTGGCTATGGGGGGCGGGGAAAGACAAATGGTCTCCATCGCACGGGCATTGGCCTGTGAGCCTAGATTCATTATTTTGGATGAGCCGACTTCGGCCCTTGATGTATCCATTCAGGCAAAGATCATTAACATGTTATTAAAGCTACAGAGGGAAAAACAACTTACTTATATGTTTATAACCCATGATTTAAGTCTGATGAGAAATATTGCTACCCGAGTTGCCATTATGTATCTGGGAAAGATTTGTGAAATTGCTAAAACCAATGAATTCTTTTCTAAACCCCTTCATCCCTATACAAGAATGCTATTATCCTCTATTCCGGTGGTATCCGAAGAAGAAGAAGCATTTAAGCCAAAGAAAATTAAGTCCACTGGTGAAATACCTTCCCCGGTGAATATACCCTCGGGTTGCAGTTTTCATTTGCGTTGTCCAGAAAGAACAGAATTGTGTTATAAAGAAGAACCCACCACCGTGGAAGTTGTTCCGGGGCACTTTGTTCGTTGTCATTTATACCAAGGAATGAAACTTCAAGGTGAGATTGCAGGGATAGGAGATGGATATTAGTACATTAAAATGGACCTAAAAAAATAAAAATCCTTTTAAATATACTAGTTACAATTTGCCTCCTTATTCGTCTATATTCTTGAATTTTAAATATGGGAGGTATTCTAAATGGAACAAAGTAATAAGGGGAGGTACTATGTTCTTGCGGCTGGCCTAATTTCCTTGGCACTGATTATTTGTGCAATGGTTTTGGCTAATCCATTGTCGGATTATGCCGCCAGTAAAACATCTATTGTGGTTACAGGTGCAGCTGAGAAAGAAATTGTATCGGATCTAGCTGTTTGGAGGGGTTCTTTTTATCAAGAATCCAGTAATTTGCCGGAAGCCTATAGTAGCCTAAAGGATGCTTTAAAGACAGTAAAGTCTTATCTGGTTAGTAGGGGAATCCCGGAAGATAAAATCATTGTCTCTTCCATTTCAACCATACCACAATATATTTACAATCAAAATGGCAATAGTACAGGTCAAATCTCCAGTTACAGGCTTTCCCAAACTGTTGAGATTAAATCCAATGATGTGCAAAAAATTGCCAGCATTGCCCGGGAATCTACCGAACTAATTGAGCAAGGAGTAATCTTTGAATCTCAGCCGCCAGAATACTTTTATACTAAACTTAATGACTTAAAGGTTAATATTTTGGCAGAGGCCACTAAAAATGCCAAAGAAAGAGCAGAAAAAATGGCTTCCAGTACCGGCAGTCGTATTGGGGCTATCAGATCAGCTAGAATGGGTGTTTTTCAAATCACACCGGTGAACTCCAATGAAATCACAGACTACGGTATCAATGATACTTCCTCGATTGAGAAAAAAATTACAGCTGTGGTAAATGTGGAATTTAGTATAAAATAAAAGGGTATAATGCCTGTAACTACTATGGGAGAGTTAGTGTGGGGAAAATCAATGAAATTAGATGAACTTTTAAAAAGCAGTTTATCTGAAAGACCCTCTATTCAAGGGGTGGAAGATTACTTTAACTCGGTTGTTCTGGTGTTGCTCATATTAATTAATGAAGAATACCACTTGGTATTTCAAAAGAGATGCTCTGCCATACGCCAGGGAGGAGAAGTAAGTTTCCCTGGTGGAAAATATGAACCGGATAAGGATTTGACATTAGAGAATACAGCGATCCGCGAGACCTGGGAGGAAATGGGAATTCCAGCAAACAAAATTACCATCATTGGCAGACTGGACACCCTAGTGGCACCTATGGGTACTATTATTGATGCCTTTGTTGGCATTGCAGATATCAATGTGGATGACATTCAATTGAACCCGGATGAAGTAGAGAGGGTCTTTACGGTGCCCTTGGACTATTTTCTTCAAAATGAACCGGAAAGGTATTTTGCCGTAGTAAAAGTTCATCCTTCTTATATTGATGAAAAAAACCGTCAAGAGGTAATCAGTTTTCCTGCCGAGGCCTTAGGTCTGCCGGAAAGGTATAGGCAACCCTGGGGGAATCTAAAATATGGTATACTGGTTTACAATACCAAAGAAGAAAAAATCTGGGGAGTAACAGCGCGAATCATCGAGAATTTAATTAAGAAATTAAAGAAATCTAACATAAGAAACCTGGGTAAAACCAATAGGAAGACCCTGTGAGTAGGAATTCTTTTCAGTTTTTTGTACAAATCATAGCCAATGACAAATCGGTTTATTGACAGTTAGGTACTTATGGTTTAACATAAATGCAACGGTAGAATGGCATAAAAAAAGAAATTAGAATGGGCAGGACGGTAGGTCGGAAGGACTTTTATTAAGTATGTACTTTATTCATGAGCAAGCCCCGTCCAGGGGCTTTTTTCCTTTTTCTGCCCTGCCAACTACTGGAATTATTCTTTTGGGAGGTAGAAAGAGTTGAAAAAAATATTGTTGTCCCTTATGGCCATGTTGTTGGCGGTGGGGATCATAGGATGCGGTGGGGGTACGGATACCCCTAAAGCGCCGGAAGCAAAACAGGTGAAATTGGGAATTGTGCAAATTGTTGAACACCCCGCTCTTGATGCAGCCAGACAAGGATTTTTGGATCTGTTAAAAGAGAAGGGCTACGACGAACAAAGATTAGTTGTGGACTACCAAAATGCCCAGGGGGATCAGGCCAACCTGCAGACCATTGCTCGCAAATTTGTGCAGGAGAAATCGAACCTAGTTCTGGCCATTGCTACCCCTTCTGCCATGGCCATGGCTAATGAAACAACAGATATTCCTATTCTGATTACTGCGGTTACTGATCCTGTTAGTGCCAAGTTGGTAAAGAGTTTGGAACAACCGGGGACCAATGTTACCGGGACATCAGATTTGAACCCAGTAAAAGATCAGTTGCAACTGATTAAAGAGCTTGTTCCATCGGCCAAAAGAGTTGGGGTTATTTTTAATGCCAGCGAAATAAATTCCCAAGTTCAGATTGATTTAGCTGATAAGGTTGCCCCTGAATTGGGACTGGAATTAGTAAAAGTAACAGTAACAGCTAGCAGTGAAGTCATGCAAGCAGCACAGTCGTTGGTAAAAAAAGTTGATGCAATTTACCTGCCCACCGATAATATGGTGATATCCTCCATGGCAGCTGTCCTCAAAGTGGCAGAGGAGAATAAGCTGCCCGTTGTTGCTGGAGAAAGCAACGCTGTGGAAAATGGTGCCCTGGCCACCATAGGATATGAAGAAGAAAGCTAAAAAAATTATTGAATAGGTGATAAAACGTGACAACAAGTATATGGCTGGGTGTGCTTGAACAGGGCTTGCTATGGGGAGTCATGGTGCTGGGAGTCTATATCACCTTTCGGGTGTTGGACTTCCCGGATCTTACGGTGGATGGAAGTTTTACTCTTGGTGCAGCCGTGGCGGCCAGAATGATAATAGAGGGTCAAGATCCTTGGTTGGGGACTTTGTTAGCACTGTTTGCCGGTGCCGCAGCCGGGTTTGTTACAGGGTTTTTAAATACTAGGCTGCGGATTGCTCCTCTTTTGTCAGGGATTCTGATGATGATTGCTTTATATTCCATCAACCTGAGGGTTATGGGAAATAAATCCATGATATCGCTATTACGGATGGATAATATATATACAGATGTTGCAAATATTGGAGTTCCCGCTGGCATGGCAGTTTTAACCTTTGGCCTGGTTATCATTACGCTAACTACTTACTTGTTGTACGCATTCTTGCAAACGGAAATCGGAATGGCCCTCCGTGCCACTGGTGATAATGAACAAATGATTCGTAGTCTTGGCGTTAATACCAATTCTACGAAAATTTTAGGATTATCCATGGGCAATGCTTTGGTGGCGATGTCGGGTGCTTTAGTGGCCCAATATCAAAGCTACAGTGATGTGGGCATGGGCATTGGGATGATTGTGGTTGGATTAGCTTCCGTTATTGTTGGGGAAGTTGTCATAGGTAAACGTACCTTGCTGCGGACCCTGGTGGCTGTGTTGATTGGTTCCATCATCTACAGGGCAGTTATTGCCGCGGTTATGCAGTTGGGGCTACCCACCACAGATCTTAAACTATTTACTGCTTTGCTGGTGATATTTGCTATGTCATCGCCACTTATCAAAGAAAAACTGTCTGCTCCACCGGGACGGGCGAAGGGAAGTGTAGACCATGCTGTCAATAGTGGGAATTAGAAAAACCTTTAACCCTGGCAGTGTCAATGAACGGTTGGCTTTGGCAGGATTATCCCTTCATTTACAAGCCGGTGATGTGGTGACAGTTATTGGCGGCAATGGTGCAGGGAAATCCACTTTGCTAAACATGGTTGCGGGTGTTCACCCTGTTGATGAAGGTCGAATTATCATCGAGAATCAGGCAGTGGAACATCTACCTGAACATATAAGGGCATCCTATATCGGTAGAGTTTTTCAGGACCCCATGATGGGCACTGCTGCCTCCATGACCATTGAAGAAAACCTGGCAATGGCCGTAAGGCGTGGTTCCACACGCAAATTGAGGCGGGGGATCAGAAGCAAGGATCGGCAATATTTTTGTGAACAGCTTGAACTATTAGGGTTGGGTCTGGAAGATAGGTTGACCACCCGGGTGGGTTTGCTGTCTGGCGGTCAGCGTCAAGCCTTAACTTTACTGATGGCTACGCTGGTACCACCCAAGCTTTTGTTGCTGGATGAACACACAGCAGCCCTGGACCCCAGTACTGCCCAAAAGGTATTAGAGCTTACAGAAAAAATGATCAAAAAACATAAACTAACTACCCTGATGGTAACTCACAATATGGAAGACGCCTTACGTATTGGCAACCGAACCATTATGATGCATGAAGGCCGCATAATATTTGACTTAAAAGGGGAACAAAGAAAAAATACGCGGATACCTGATTTACTGGAAATGTTTAAGAAAGCCAGCGGCAGATCCATGGCCAATGACCGGATGCTATTGGCAAACTAATTTTTAGACACTCCAAAGGATGCTGTTGCTTATTGAATCTGCAGGGAAGTAAAAAGACCTTTTACCACTTAAAGTGGTAGAGGTCTTTTTGTTTTTTCCGACTTGCATAAGGGCAACTAAGGCTTACGCCAAGTCTTTAGGCGACGGCGTAAGCCAAGTTTTCTTTACTAGGAGGTAACAATAGTAATCTTAAATATCAGAAAATTTAATAAATAAATAGTAGGGTTTTAGAAATATATGTTGAATATGTCAACAATAAAGATGTTTCGTAAATTAACTAACTATCATATTTAGAAACTAGATTATGGGGCTGCTTTAATATAAATATTGATAAATCGCTTATATTTTAAGACGTTAGTATTTAACTTAACAGAAGGGGGAAGATTAATTGTGGCTGGGCCCGATTGGCAAGAAATAATAAGTGTTGCAAAGACTGTTAAAATGCTCTTGGGGGCAGAGATAGGGATTGTTGTTAGTGACACCGAAAAATTTATCTATTATGAACGTGGCGCTAGCCTTGATTTAGGGATAAAGATAGGTGATTCATTTAAACCGGGCAGCATTACAGAGCAAATATTAAACAGTAAAAGCAGAGTTGTCAGAAGAGCAGATAGTAAACTGTACGGGGTCCCTTACATAGGGATGGGCGCACCTATCTTTGATGAAAATAACCAGGTGGTGGGTTCCATCACCATTGGTCAACCAACCACTATACAGGAAGCATTACTGGAAGATGCAGCGAAGTTAGAAGCATCGATGGATGTTATCAGTCAAACCACGAGCAGTCTTTCAGCAGCCTCTCAACAGTTGGCAGCAACTGCCACAAATCTATCAGGACAAGCAGATGGTATTAATGAAAGTGTCCAAAAAACCGACTCAGTTCTTAATCTAATTAAAGATGTGGCAGCCCAGACCCATTTGCTTGGGCTGAATGCAGCCATTGAAGCAGCAAGAGCCGGTGATCAGGGAAGGGGTTTTAATGTTGTTGCGGAGGAGATCAGAAAATTAGCGGCCCGCACAACTGGTTCTGTCAAAGAGATATCCGAGACTCTGATGTTAATTCAAAATGCAGTTGAGGATTTAAGCGGCCAGACCCATCAAATCGCAGCGGTATCACAAGAACAATCTGCTTCAGTAGAGGAAATTGCTGCATCCATTGATGATGTAGTTTCAATGGCTAAGGAATTAAAGGAATTGGCGGATAATTTAACCAAATAAAAGAGGCCTTTATGGAAGGCAGAATAAAAACTGTAGCCTAGTGTACTAAGCTACAGTTTTTATTCTTTACGGTGTCACAATGAGATCCTTCAGGTTGATTTTATTAGTTAACATTTCGTTTTGCAGCAAAAATTCTTGGGTTTTCTCAAGATCTTCCATATCCTGGTCGGTGATGGAGGGGGTAAAGTCATACCAGTCGTACATCTTTTTTACATCTTCCAGAGAAATCCCGGTTTCAGCGGCTGCCATTGCATAAACCTCATCGGTATTTTTTTGCATATATTGGATACTAGCATCATGTACCTTCATATAGCGCTGTACCAGATCAGGGTGTTCTTTATAAAATTTACCTGATACGGCTATGACAATAGTTGCATCCAAAAGACCTTCCCCGGTGGTAAGTATTCGTGCTCCGCTTTCCAGTGCCTTAGGTACTGCCGGTCCGGCAACAAGGGTGGCATCGACGTTGCCAGAAAGCATGGCAGACACGGCGGAAGGTATAGGCATATTAATAAAATTTACATCTGCTGATTTAAGGTTATCTTTACTTAGACTGGCCAAAAGCAACTGGTGAAGAATTGTTCCCTTAGGTCCAGCAACTTTTTTACCCTTTAGGTCAGCCACTGATTGAATAGCAGGATCTTTAGTCATAATGGTAAAAGCCTTGGGAGCCCTGCTATACATGCCAATAATTTTCAGATCCACGCCGTTGGCTGCTGCTAGAATGGCAGAGGTTCCACCTAGGGCATTGCAGAAATCCAAAGATCCCGAAGCAAGGGCTGCTGTCATTTTCGGACCTTCCGTGATTTCCGGAAAAGACACTTGGATGCCATCCTTTTCAAATTCTTTTTCAAATAAATTTAATTTCTTTTCTACAATGGAAGGGACATTTAATGGAAGTTTTACGTAGGATATTTTTATATTTTCAACCTTCTGTGTTTGAGCTACTTGGTCCTTGGGGGCGGGTTGTTTTTGCTGCCCACTGCATCCCGCTAGTACCAAGGTTGTTAGAACAAACAAAGCGACTAGTGTAATAATTCTTTTCATAAGAGCCTCCTTCAGTTAGCTTATTCACCCAGTACTACCCCTAAAATCCTTTCCCTTATCTGAAAAAAATCGGGCGAAAGGGGATTACGGGGATAGTTCAGTGACACCGGAACATCTTCAACTATTTTTCCTCCTTCAAAAATCACCACCCTTTGGCCAAGAAAGACAGCCTCGTCCACATCGTGGGTAACAAAAATAATGGTTTTTTTCTGCAGCAGAAAGATTTCCACCAACTCTGCTTGCAGGTTTTTCCGGGTGAAGGCATCCAAGGCTCCCAGGGGTTCGTCCATCAGGATGATATCCGGGTCGTAACAGAGGGTTCTTCCCAGGGAAGTCCGTTGGGCCATGCCACCGGAGATCTGTGCGGGATAAGCATCTTTGAATTTTTTTAGACCCAGCATATCTAAGAAGTGCGAAACGGTCCGGCTCACCCGCAAAGGGTCCTTTTCTTTAAATAGGGCAAATGCCATGTTTTGTTCCACCGTTAACCAGGGCATTAGCCTGGGCTCTTGAAAAACGATGCTAATTCTTTCCTTTCCTACTGCCCGTTCCTTTTTAGGCGATAAAAAGGAAATTTCACCCTGGGTGGCCTGTTCCAAACCACAAAGCAATCGAAGCAGGGTGGTTTTTCCGGAACCGCTTTTTCCTACTAGGGTTACAAAACTACCATCTTGGATGGTTAAATTAATGTTAGAGAGGGCTTGTACTTCTTGGCTGTGAATTGTATATGTTTTACAAAGTCCCTTGATGTTAACTCCTGCCATAGGATACCCTCTTTCCAGCCCATGGAATTAGATGGTTTGTTAGTTTAAAGAAACAGTAATCGATTATGTAACCAAACAATCCGATGGTGAGAATCCCCACAATAATAATGTCTGGGCGGGAAAGCTGTTCGGCGTCAATAATCATATAACCAATGCCCGAAGATGCAGCTATCAATTCGGCCCCGATAAGAGAGCGCCAGCTATAGCCTAATCCCAGTCGGAATCCCACAATGATGGAGGGGAGAGCAGCAGGTATGACGATTCGTAAAAACTTGTCCCGGGCAGTGAAGCCAAATACATCGCCAACCTCCAACAGTTGTTTATTGCAGCCTAAGATACCGTTGAGGGTGTTGAGGAAGACCGGAAAAAAAGTAGCCAAAATTATGACCGCCAGCTTGGAAGTTTCTCCAATGCCAAACCAGAGAATGAGAATCGGGATGCAGGAAATGGGTGGAATGTGTCCTAGAAAATCCAGTACTGGGTCTATGTAGGGTGCCAGTCTTTGGTTTATGCCAACCAGAATCGCCAGAGGGAAGGCAAATAAAACGGTCAAAAGAAAGCCAGCAAAGACCCGATACAGGCTAATGGTAATATGTTTAAGCAATATCCCGCTGGCAGTTAGATCAAGGGCTGTTTGTAAAACTTTAGTAGGCGGAGGGATGATGTACTGGTTGATAGATTCCGTGGCTGAGCCAATTAACCATAGAATAAGAATGACAAATGGTATGACAAAACCTTTCAGATAATGCATAAATACCCCCAAAAAGAAAGACCTGTAACAGGTCGTGCTAAAATACGTTTTTTATTACCCGAATATATTACTCCACATCAGGTTGAGGCTTGGGTGTCTTTAAATATTTAACCCCTGTCCGAATCATCACGATAGCAAATATAATTCGCAAAGCTCCTTCAGATAAAATATGGGCCAGAGACCCCCCCAGAAATGTTCCTATCAGGATACCTGGGATCAATCCCGGCAAAATACTGGTGCTGACATTCCCTAAACGCCAGTGGGTATAAGCGCCAACAATTCCCACAGGTACCATGGCCAAGAGAGAACAGCCCTGGGCGGTGTACTGGGTGAAGCCAATGAGCAGCACCATGGAAGGAACCATGATTGTACCGCCACCGACTCCCATCATCCCGGAAAGGAAGCCTGTGAATCCCCCGGCCAGTAAAAGGATCAAGATTTTTACCCAGCCCATGGCAGGCTCGGCAACGTGGGGCAGATACGGTTTAATAAGTAGGAGCAGGGTGACCACAATTAAAAATCCACCGAAAGATTTTTTAAGCTTCCATTCCGGCAGGGCATTGGCAAATCGTGCCCCGGCCCTAGCGGTAAATATTGCGGTGGACGCCAAAAGGGCAGAGGCCACTATATCCACCGAGCCATTTAAAGCATAAGTGACAGCCCCGGATAGTCCAGTAAAAACAAGTGCCACAAGACTTGTGCCGTGGGCCTGATGCTGACTCATTTTCAAAATACCGACCATTAGGGGGATCATGATCACGCCGCCGCCTAAGCCCACAAGCCCTCCGAAAAAACCTGCTGCCAATCCGATTAATAAATTCATTTCCTGTTACCTCCCGAACAAAAAGGGTAAACCCACTACTTTTAGGTTGATTAGATTCAATTAAGTATATTATTGCACGGCGGACATGGGCAAAGGTGTGGGCCCGATCCTATATTTACCATCCTAAATATATTATACATTTATTAATTAATCAAATAAACCTAAAAGTAAACAAAAGGGAAGGATTAAACCAACCCTTGTTCCAAGGAGTAGGGAATCTCTTATAAGAGAGAAAGTTTAAGGAAGGTACATACCTCCCTTAAACTTTCTCCCGGTTACTTTTCAGTTTAACAACCTGGGACAGTGGTACCAGCTTAACGCCCTCTTTTTCTATCAAGGGTAGAGCTTCTTTAACTGCTTCGGCTGTTACATTTCCGCCAGGACCCACATGGCCGATGGATATGGCATATCCCTGCTTTTTAGCAATGGCACAGGCTTTCTTTAGATTCCTTGTAATAACTGCTTTTGATTTTACTTCATCCAAAAATACATCTCTTTTTACCCAAGGAACTTGCATGGATTTTGCTACCTTGATAACTTGTGATTTATCGGAAGTGCGGCTGTCCAGAACGAATAAACCTTTGTCTTTTGCAACTTCCAGCATAGGGGCAACCTTATCTTTATTGCTGGTTATTTTTGAACCCGTGTGGTTATTAAAACCTTCTGCATGGGGTACTGTCGCTAGGTTATCCAAAAATACCTTTTTAATTTCCTCATAACTCATATCAGACTTTATTGCACCGGGCCCCAGCCAGGAGTCCTTCCCATGCAGTGGTTCCATTGGTTGGTGCAAAATTACCTCATGCCCTCTTTTGTGGGCCTCTTCACTGTGTTCCTTGGAATTAACCAGATTGGGCATTACAGCTACTGTTATGGGTTGCTTTAATTCCATAAACTGAGCTACGCCGTGCGTATCGGCACCTCCAAAGTCGTCAATGACAATGGCTAACATTGGCTGGGCGACTTTTAGTGTCTGTGTTGAGCCTGATGAAATCTTTTCCATCCCCCAGTAGCCCAGGAAAGAAATTAAGGAGATACCGAACATAATAACTATCCATTGCTGCTGTTTTTTCATTGATGAGATCACCTCTTTTGAATATTTGCAACAAGGTTTTTAATGTAGTCAAGAACCTTAATATTTCCTGACTGGGGCTGGTCTTTTATTTTTAAGTAATTGATAATTCCTTTGGTTATAGCTTCAGCCATTATTAGCTGATACTTTTTATCTGTAAGTTTTTCTCGTTCTTCAGGATTATTTAAAAAGCCAGTTTCTACAATTACGCAGGGCATATCGGTATGAGTAATCAAATAATAACGTCCGGTCTTTACTGCGCGGTGATTGATACCGGGTATCTGGTAAAGTTCTTTCTGTATGATCTCTGCCAGCATTTTTCCCTGGGCTGATTTTTTAAAATAAAAGGCCTCTGGACCAGAGCACTTCCGTCGACTTATATTCACATGAATACTAACCATTGCATCAGCTTTAGCCCTTTTGGCCAACTCTATTCGTTTATCAAAATCGTATCTCTTGGCTTCCTTTTTATGCAGTCCCTCCACAGCCAAGTTATAATCCCCATCCCGGGTTAACACAACTTCTACATTATTTTGTTTAAGCAACTTTGCGATTTCCTGGGAAATTTGAAGATTAACATCTTTCTCCATTACACCTTGTCGAGTTGCTCCAGGGTCGTACCCGCCATGACCGGGGTCTACGGCTATGCGCCCTAATACATCTCCTGACGCCCAACCGGGAGTTGTATATAAAAGCAACATCATCACTAACGCCATGATTAGTCGAAGTTTCATGCAATCACCTCATGTTTTATTAGAGGTATTATTGCCTTAAAAATAATAATAAATCCTAACCCCGATACCATGACATAACATCTTGGTATGAAGTAAACCCGTAAAAACCGAAGAGTTCTTCTTGTTCAGAGAACTTGGCGGAGACCGCTCTAAAGCCAGCATCGGTTAGTAACTATAAACAATTTATCCTTAAGGCTTAGGTTATTAATTCAATTCTAGTTTAGCATACTAAATCTTAAACGGGGTTTGGAAGGTTTCTAGCAGCCATTCCAATCACTATGGCATTGTCACCCGCTAGGACCAGGTCAATAACAATAATTGCCAACAATGCTGAGAAAAACTCTGCTGAAAACAACTCCATTTTGTTAACCTCCATTTCAAGAGATTATTATTTCCTATTTAGAAAATAATAATCTCATACCGAAGAAAGGGTTGAAAATAACATTGATACTGGTAAACTTGGTAATTATGATTATACTGATCACTGCCACTGCCTTTTTTGTTACTACAGAATTTGCCATGGTGAAGGTGAGGGATTCCCGCATTGAGCAACTAATTCAGGAGGGAAATAAACGGGCAGAGTCTGTAAGAAAAGTTATTTACAACCTGGACGGCTACCTTTCTGCCTGCCAGTTGGGTATTACCCTTACTGCCTTAGGGCTGGGTTGGATTGGGGAACCTGCTGTGTCCAATGTCATTGAGCCGGTTATTCATTACCTGGGTTTGCCCGTTGCTGTGACACAAGGGCTGTCCTTTATCATAGGTTTTGCCACTATCACTTTCTTACATGTGGTGGTTGGAGAACTTGCGCCAAAAACCCTGGCTATTCAAAGGGCTGAACAAGTGACCCTTGCAGTTTCATCGACCTTGATCTGGTTTTATAAAGTCATGTACCCGGCCATTTGGCTCTTAAATGGTTCTGCCAGGTATATCATTAAGCTTATCGGTCTACAGGTAGTTTCCGAGCACCACCAAATTCATTCCGAAGAGGAAATTCGCATGATTTTGTTGCAGAGTCATAAGGGAGGTGAAATTACACAGACTGAGTTGCAATTGGCCAGAAACTCGTTGCATTTTGCTGACCGGGTGGCCGCAGAAATCATGGTTCCTCGCCCCGACATGGTCTGCTTATATACCAATTTAAGCTGGGAAGAAAATTTAAAAATTATCACCGAGGAGAAATATGCCCGCTACCCGGTGTGCGATGGTGACAAAGACTATATTATTGGCTTTGTTAATACTAAAGATTTGTGCTTTAGCGGTCTAACAGATTTAAATATGCTTAATTTGGAAGGCTTTTTGAAACAGGCCCTGCGTAAAGCTATGGTGGTTACAGAGTTAACACCAATTGATGAGATTTTAAAGAAAATGCAGAAAAACCGACTGCAAATGGCTATTGTACAGGATGAATATGGCGGCACTGCAGGGCTTTTAACCCTGGAAGATATTTTAGAGGAGATTGTGGGAGAAATTCAGGACGAGCACGATGAGGAGCGGCAACTTATTGAGTCCCTGGGCGGTAACAGGTACTCACTGGATGCCAGGCTGCCCATTGCGGATTTCAACTTAGAATTTGATTTAGACCTTAAGGCAAAGGGTGTCTATACTCTAGCCGGTTGGTTCCAGGAGGAGTCCCACCGAACACCGGAGAAGGGTCAGACCGTTCGTTATAAAAACTTACAGTTTAGCATTTCTGAAATTGATAAAAATACCATTAGGCGCATCGAGATGACTTTTTTCAGGAACCACGATCATAGTAACTCAGGGTTTTCGGAGTTTTGAAGATGATGTAAGCAAGTTAGCTCAGACATAAATAATATGGGCGGTTATACCAGTAAAAACTAAATCCAAGTCTAAATCCTAAATGATTAGACTGTATAATCATAATAGGAGAAGTGAAAGCCCCTCAAGTATAAATGAGGGGCTTTCAAACTGCCAATTAAAAAAGATTAAGGACTTTTTAGGCAACCAAAGAAGATTAAAAAGAAAAATAATAAAAATTAAATAAAAATAAATTACAAATTTCTACACAAGATATGTTCCTACAGTTCTTTTAGTTTATTCAGTCGGCCAAGGACTATTAAGAATGTTTTTCCAGTTCCCTGACAAAGGTTTGTAAAAATGCTGTTTATTTTATTTCAGTTATCCTCGGATGTAATTATTAGAATTATAAGGACTATGTTTCTAATCTTCGCCCATTGCTATTTTTGCACTTTTCATTTTAACTTCTTGACGTTCCACTGTGCCCATTCTGCCAAGGACGTATTCAGCAAGGTTCACTGAGTGATCACCAATTCGTTCCATGTTGCTAAGGAGATCTAAGAAAACAGAACCTTCAGCACCTGCACAAAAGCCTTCGTTTAAGCGCATGATATGTCCATAGCGGAATTCCTTCTCTAAATTATCTATAATAACCTCATTTTTAATAACCAAGCGAGCCAGAGAACGGTCATTATTTTCAAAGGATTTTAGAGCTAGGTTTAAAGTTTCTTCGGTTAGTTCAGCCATTGTCCGGACACTGGCCAGCGCTTCTTCCGAAAAAACAAACTTGTTTTCCATACTATAGATGGTGGATTCCACAATATTTTCTGCATGATCACCAATGCGTTCCAAATCATTTACAGCTTGCAGTAATGTTGAGGCATATTTGGATTGCTCCTCGGTCATGGTTTTATTAGCAGAAAGCTTAACCAGATAATCTGTAATGGTGGCATCTAAACGATTTATGAGTTCTTCCTTTTGCTCCAGGTACATGGGATTGACTTCCTTGTCCTTGGGGTTAAAAAAGAATCGAACAGATTCACTAAAAAATTCACTGGAGTAACGCCCCATCCGAGATAGTTCTTGGGAGGCCTGTCCCAAGGCAACAGACGGGTTAGTAAGCAATCTAGGTTCTAGATATTCGGGCTCCATATTAAACAGGGCATCTTTGCCCGGTACCAACTTCGTAACAATCATAGCCAATAGAGAAACCAAAGGTAATTGTACTAATGTGTTAGTAATATTGAACATCCCGTGGGTCTGAGCAATTTGCATTTTAATATTTAGGGTTTCCCAGGTTCCTTCGAAGCCCGGTAATAGAACAAAAACGTTATTTGTTGCAAATCGTATAAATTCGGGAAAAACACCTAACATGAAGAGTGGTAAAAATACTAATGTACCAGTTATGTTAAAGATAGTGTGAGTCAAAGCAGCTCTTCGTGCGGCCACCGTTGTGCCGATGGCAGCAAGCAGTGCGGTAATGGTTGTTCCAATATTATCACCAAATAATATGGGCACAGCCTGGTGGTATGTGACTACTCCTTGTTCTGCCATTTGTTGTAGGATTCCAATGGTGGCACTACTGCTCTGAACAATCACGGTAAAGACAGTACCAATTACTACGCCCAGTAAAGGATTATTGTCCACATTGGCCATCATGTTTAGGAAGAAATCCAAATTCTTCAAAGGCTTGAGTCCTTGTCCCATAAGGTCCATGCCGTAAAATAGCATCCCAAAACCAAAAAAAATCTGACCCACTTGGGTTACCTTTTTGTTCTTAAAGAAGAAGAGCATTAGTACACCAACAGCAATAATAGGAAGCGCATATTCTTCCAATTTAAAACCAATGAGATAAGCGGTCATGGTTGTTCCAATATTTGCTCCCATGATAATACCGATGGCTTGTCTTAAAGTTAGAAGTCCAGCATTAACTAGTCCCACCGTTAAAACAGTGGTACCACTACTACTTTGAATAAGGGCAGTAACCAGGGTTCCCGTTATGACCCCACGAAGAGGTGTTTTTGTACCCTTTTCAAGAAATAGTCGCATTCGGTCCCCAGCAGTTTTTTGTAACCCTTCGGACATGTATTTAATGCCGAAGAGGAAGATACCCAGGCCACCCAAAGCGAGAAAAAGCATTTCCTTGAACTCCATTGTTCTTGTCCCTCCGATTATCGTCAAAATATAACATGATTTTAGCAGAAATCTTTCATTTGTGGAGACAACTTAACCTTATCTTAACATAGTTAATGTAAGCTTAACAAAAGTTAGGTCCTATGTATAGGCCGGATTGCTTAGTGTCAAGAATATAGCAGGTTAATGATAGTTGGTGTTTATAACAATATTAGCAGGGTTCATGCCGTTAAAGTTTGCCGATGTGGAACACCGGAAAGGTACATCAACTTGACATGAATTTCACTCCCTCAATGAAATAAGTTTTTCTTTCGTTTACTCACTCATTCTTACAATTTTAAGTACATCAGTATGATCCTTACCGTGCTCTAACATTAGGGTTCTAATCCAATGCATCAGCTTGGTTAAACCTGCCCTAGTGTTGTCAAAAACCAAGCGTTTCCCAAGCTCGATACCCCTGAAATCTTGGGCACGTGCCACATGTTTTAATTTTGCAATATCAGCACCGATAATTAAAGTTGATTCAGTAAGTTGCTCAATTCGCTGTTTTTGTTTATAATTTATTTTGAAGTACCTCCTGTGTGATTAAATTAGGGGTCGGTTGCCTGAACAGCTCCACACCCAGTATATTACAGGAGGTGCTTTTCTTTTTCAAAGGTCATTTTATTTCCTTACAGGAATGCTCCAATAAAAAAGTAGTGTGGGGTTGATGCAAATCACCGCACACTACTCGTTTTAAGGCATCCCACACGTCTCGGTTAGAGAAATAAAAAATGGGACTTTGTGGTAATTCCGCAAAGTCCCGGATTTCAAGGTTTTGGTGTCGAAGGCGGGACTTGAACCCGCACGGTGTTACCCACACGCCCCTCAAACGTGCGCGTCTGCCGATTCCGCCACTTCGACATTTCTCAATCGCAAGTGTCATTATAGCATAACAAATATACCGAGGCAAGAAGTTTTTATAAAGAAAATATATATTTTGCAAAAGGGTTTTTGAAAACAGTGATTAGATCAAGAAAGTTATTTAAAACTAATACGACATACGGGGAAGGTGCGTGGATCCCTACCAAAGGCCTAGCCAGTTTAATACATGGTTAAATAGAAAAAGGAGAGAGATCCTCCTGTTTTTTTTTATGTGGCAAAAATTAGATATTGCAATTATATGTAAAATGGTTCACAATAGATATGTTTGCTTATTAGTATTTTATGAAGATAGGGAGTGATACCCTTTGAAGAATTACGATGTAATTGTTGTTGGTGCGGGTCCGGCAGGTATCTTCACCTGCTATGAATTAATGCTAAAGGCACCCCAACTAAAGGTTCTATTAATAGAAAAGGGCCGCGATATATACAAGCGGCATTGTCCTATTTTGCAAAAGAAAATGGTTAAATGTCCTCCGGCTACCGCTAAGAAAGATTATGCAGGTTGTCTGCCGGCATGTTCTGTAACCAACGGTTTTGGCGGAGCAGGGGCCTACTCTGATGGTAAGTTTAACATTACCACCGAATTTGGTGGTTGGATGACTGACTACATGGTACCCTCTGAGGTTCTTAAACTTATTAAATATGTAGATGGAATTAATTTAAAACATGGTGCCACAACGGTACTTTCCGATCCAACAACTCCAGCGGTAAAGAGCATTGAAAAACGGGGCCTTAGCGTAGGCTTAAAACTACTGCGTGCTGAGGTGCGGCACCTGGGAACCGAACAAAACCTGGAAATCCTCAAAAGTATATTTGAAACCTTGAAGCAAAACATTGATATGGTTTTTGACACCGAAGTAGAAGATATTTTGCTGAAAAAAAAGTTTGATAGTAAATATATTAAGGGAATTGTAACCAAAAATAAAGAGGAAATTTATGCAAAACACGTAGTAATTGTTCCTGGCCGTGATGGTTCCGAGTGGCTAACCGGTATTCTAAAGAAACACGACCTGGAAATGACCAATAACCAGGTGGATGTGGGAGTTCGTGTTGAAACCATGGATACCATTATGGAAGAGATCAACGAGCACCTGTATGAAGGGAAGTTTATCTACAGATCTTCCACGGGAACTACCGTAAGAACCTTTTGCAGTAACCCCTCGGGTCATGTTGTGATTGAGAACCACAGTGGAGTTATGCTGGCCAATGGCCATGCCTACAAAGACAAAAAGCTGGGTAGCAATAACACAAACTTTGCCCTGTTAGTATCCCATAAATTCTCCTATCCCTTTAATAAGCCCATTGAGTATGCCAAGTCCATCTCCCGTTTGGCCAATGACCTGTCCAATGGCAGTGTGTTGATTCAACGGTTTGGCGATATCTTGAAGGGACGTCGCTCGACGGAGAAACGGATTCAGGAAGGATTTGTGGAACCTACGTTGAAAGAAGCAGTACCAGGTAACTTGGGTCTGGTTTTGCCCTATAACACCATGAAGAGCATTATTGAGATGATTGAGGCCCTGGATGCTGTTACTCCAGGTATTGCTTCCGAACATACCCTTCTATATGGTGTCGAGGCTAAATTCTATTCTTCCCGGCCTAAGTTAAACGATAAGTTTGAAACCCAAATTAACGGACTTTATTCTGGTGGTGATGGAGCCGGTATCACCCGTGGTTTAGCCCAGGCCGGAGCCTGTGGTGTATGTATTGCCAGAGACATTATTGAAAAGTTGAGTTAATAATTTTCTATAGGTCATTGGATAACTCCAGTGACCTTTTATAGCAAATCAGAAAGAATAAAACTTTCCGACTTGCATAAGGGCAACTAAGGTTTACGCCGTTGCCTAAAGTCTCTCGTGCCCTATATGGTATGGCGTAAGCCAAGTTTTCTTTATAGCCCTGACGAATGGGTGAAAAAACCAAAGTATGAGTGGTTGTAAAAATTGTAAAAGCGGGAGGCATTATAAAGGAACCAAAAGAGGTTGAAAGTTAATTCCTTCAACCTCACAAATGTTGACTATTGATTTACCCATTGGTTTAAAAATATTCTTCCGTGATCTCTTTGCCGATTTCCCGCAGGCTGTTAATTAAGTCCCGAATGACGTGGTGTTTATAGGCATAGATGGCTGGCACGTCGTTGCAATCCAGGGCATCGTTTTGAGCCCTACCCACCATAATGTGTATACTGTCGGCGCTTCTTAATAAGGTTGCCAGACGGCTGGCACCGTCTTTACCGTCCTTTAAGTCCTTGAGCTTAGTGTTTCCTTTTATATGCTCTAAGGTTTGTACCAGAGTAACAGCACCTTCAGTAATAAGGTCGATGCCTGGCAGCATACCCACTGGGGGAATGCCCTCCACCACCGAGGAAATGTCCACAAACACTTTTCTTCCCAATACCCGACCCACGATTTCACCGGTGGTGCCGCCGCAGATGACCTTGGCTCCAGGGGATTCCATCAGCTTCCGTACCACCCTACGATCATCTTCCCTTTGCTTGGGAGGGCCGATTAACAGGGTTACATGCACTGGGTGCCGTACCTTAACTGCTACAACGGTTACATCATCGCCGGGCTGTTCTCCATACAGGGAGTTGCAGAGACCAACGATTTCCTCGGACCATTCAGAGGCAGTTTTGTCCGGGGCATAGGAGTCTTCGATAAACCGGCTCATACGATCCCAGCCCCAATTTACATTCATTTGCCCATTGGTGCCTGCATTGAGAACTCCGTCGGAAGTGAGTACCAACCAGTCATGGTCGTCCACCTCAAAGTCATATTCGCGGATTTTTTTACCGGCAATGGTCCGCTCTTCCCGCCGGGGGGTAAACAGGGTATTTTGGTTTCCTATGAATGCCCCGGGGTTATCATATTCCACCAGATGTAGTTTACCGTTGTTCTGTACCTGTAAAATGGAGAAGGTACTGTAGGCGGCATGAATGGTTTTATCAATGGGCAGAGTCTTGGCCACGGTATCAATTACTTCATCAATATTGCCACCCATGCGGAGCATGGTGGCGGCGGTTTTGGTGGTCAGCCGGGAGAGGATATTTGCCTTAACCCCACTGCCCAGTCCATCAGACAGTACCACCAGATCCGCCTGAGTTGTTCGTACAATCTCCACACTGTCCCCACAAAGTTCCTCGCCATATTTTTTTAGTTGAGCCACACCGATATCTAAATAAATTTTCATTGGCGGCACTCCTCTCTAAAGGGTTTCTTGCCGCATTAATTTAATTAATTTACCCAGTTGAACCTTGGTCTCCGCCGTTGCTTCGCCCAGCAGACCCGCTATTTCCTGGGCCACCATCATTTGTTTTTCAATTACATCCTGGGCCTGTTGGATGGTTTGACTTTTAATTAATTCGTACTGTTCCCGCTGTTTCTTTTCGGAAGTTATGTTAATAAAGATTCCCACCACCGCATCGGTTCCTTTGACTGGGAAAATAATCTCATGGGTGACAATCCCCAGTAAGGGATAGGTCTCGGTGGTATTAATCATTTCCCCGCTTTGAATCACCTTCAAGAAATTAGTGGCAGGCATTAGAGTGAGAAGTCTTTGTCCCACAACCTCGGAAGCAGAACACTGAAAGAGTGCCTCTGCCGCTGGATTGATCTCTAAAATATCCAGATTTTTACCCACCACGATGATGGCATTGGGCATGGCCGAAATGACCCGATTTGACATGGATTCTGCCCGTTTTCTCATATAGGGAATACACATTTCTACTTCGGCCTTACCCTGATAAACAGCCACAGCCTTGTCACGGCAGGAGTTGTAGCCACAATTTCCGCAGTTAAACTCCTGGGCTGCTGATAATTTGCCGGTTCTGGCCAAAATACCTTGAATTTCAGCTTCACTTGGATAGGGTTGCTCCACCTTACGGTTGACAAAATCTCTTTTTAAAGGAATCTCAGGCAGTTTATAATCATCAATTACGAAAACACATTCACCGGACGAGTTGTAATACTCCAGAAGTTTGCGTTGTCGCATAAAAAGACTTTCTTCCAGACAGAGGGAAAGGGGACCATTAATGCAGCCACCTTTACAGGCCCAGAGTTCCATTAACTTAGGAGGGTTTGTAATCTGTCCTTGACTAAGGTGTTTAACAAATTCGATGCAACTGTCCAAACCAGATATGGTCAGAAAATCTTCCCCGGCTTGCCGCAGTTCTTCGGCTACGGCCCAAATGACACCGCCTTCCACGGGATAAATGCGGTTTTGGCAAGGGGAAAAGCTGTCAAAGGCCGAAGGGGAAAGATCTTCCGTCAAGGGTACCGAGTCCTGAATCCAATCCCATAGCTCGTTAAAACCCAGGAAATAATCAATGGTATCCTTCAGGCCCAGGAGTTGAGCTTCATCCCGTTTGGCTGCACAGGGGCCTATGTAGACCACTTTGGCATAGGGATTGAGGGATTTTATAATTCTTCCCTGGGCGATCATAGGTGAAACGATGGGAGCCAGCAGGGTAATTAATTCGGGATAATACCGCTCAATTAAATTAACAATCACCGGACAGTAACTAATCAGGCGGGGGGTTTCAAAACCCATGTTTAGATACTCTTGTGTAACCATACCAGCACCAATGGAGGTTTCTTGAACTTCAATAAAACCCAATTTCTTTAATAGGGTTGGCAATAAATCCGGTTTTTTCAGGGGAAGGGCACTGATGAAGGAAGCGGCCACCACGGCAATGACGGGGGTTCCTTCGGCCAAGAGTTGTTTTACTTCTTTGAGATCGGAAACGGGCCTTTTGGCCCTTTGGGGGCAAGCAAGAATACACTGGCCGCAATGGACACAAAGTTCATCTATGACCTGGGCATGAAATCTGCCCTGATGACCGGTATTCATCCTGATGGCCTTTAAGTTGCAGATCCTTACACAACGGTAGCAATCACGACATTTTGCTCCAGTATAGATTAACCCCATAATTACACCTCGTTTCTAGGGGAATTGTTAAATACTACTTGATTCAATTTTACTAGGAAGTTTCCCTTTTCCTTTACGCAATTTATCTTGTGGTTGAGATCAAAGGGTGGTATCCTAACACTAGGTAAACGAAATGTGTGTAATTAGTTTACCTAAAAATTAACAGTATGCCAATGGGGGCGATAATATGAAGAAAAGAGTAGTGGCTTTTATCTTAGTAGGATTACTGGCTGGTGTTTTGTACTGGGGTTATCAACGTTTTTATAATCCCCAAGAATCAGCTTTAACTGCCAGTGGGACAATCGAGGTAACAAAGGTGGAGCTCAGTGCCAAGCTTCCTGGAACCATTGGCGCTATTTCTGTAGTTGCTGGGGATAAGGTAAAAAAAGGACAACTGGTTGGTCAGATAATCAGAAATGATCTGGTTGCTCAAAAGGAACGGGATGCATTGGGTGTACTTAAGACTGAAAGTCAGTTAAAGGATCTCAACTCCGGAGCCAGAGTACAGGAGATCAAGGAGGCATCGGCCAATGTAAACGTTGCCCAAGCTTCTTATGAAAAAGCACTGGCAGATTATGAAAGGGGGGAGAAGTTATTTCAAGCAGCAGCTCTCCCACAGGAACAATTAGAAAAGCTTCAGACTGATCTTAGGATTAAAGAAAACCAACTGGCATCATTCAGTGCTAAGCTAAGTTTACTAGAGGAAGGTAACCGTCCAGACGCCATTAAAGCTGCTCAAATAGAAATGGAGCGTGCACGGGCAATTTTGAAAGCCTCCGAGGCCCTGTTGGCAGATACTAAGATATTCTCTCCGGTGAGCGGAATAGTCTTATCCAAAAATCAGGAACCTGGGGAATTTGTTCAGGCCGGGGTATCTCTTGTTACGGTGGCGGATCTAAACGATATGTGGATTCGCGTTTATGTACCCACAGATGACCTACCTAAGCTGAGATTGGGGCAAGAAGTTTATTTTACTGTTAGTGGCAGTAATGATCATTATGCTGGTCAGATAGAAGAAATAGCTTCTCAGGGTGAATACACTCCTAAAACTATACAGACAAAAAATGAACGCACTAACATAGTTTATGCTGTAAAGATTCGGGTCACGAAACCCAACGGAACTTTGAAACCCGGTATGCCCGCAGATGTGGTATTTCAACAGCGGGGTGAGTAAATGATTAAAACCCAGCAATTAAACAAAGAGTTTGGCTCCAGCCAAGCCGTAGCAGGGGTTTCCTTAGAAGTACAACGCGGAGAAATCTTTGGCTTAGTGGGTCCCGATGGCGCCGGTAAAACTACATTAATTCGCATGATTTGTGGACTTATTACACCTGATAGCGGGAGTGTACGCTTGGCCTTACCGGAACCAACAGCAGAACAGGGGGCCTTTGGCTACATGCCCCAAAAGTTTAGTTTATATGGTGATCTTACGGTCATGGAAAATATTAATTTCTTTGGTTCTATGTATGGCTTAGGACGGAAAACTGTTGGGCAAAGGGCAGATGAAATACTACAGATAACTAATCTCATTCAGTTTAAGAAGAGATTTGCCGATAATCTCTCGGGTGGTATGAAGCAAAAGCTAGCTTTAACCTGTGCTCTTATTTCCAGACCACAGTTACTGGTCTTGGACGAGCCCACCTTTGGTGTGGATCCAGAGTCCAGAAAGGAGTTTTGGAAGATTCTTTACCAGTTAAATAAGGGTGGTATGACCATTTTAGTTTCCACTCCCTATATGGATGAGGCTGAATTGTGTAAAAAAGTAGGGTTCATGAATAACGGCAAGTTAGTGGCAGTTGATACACCGGGCAACTTAAAAGGCAGCTTTCCCTACAGGGTACTGGAAGTTAAGGCAGCTACTCGGGAGCCTGAAATCTTCAGTCAAGGAAAAGAGATATTGGATGCCAATTTTTATGGTTATAAATATCATTTGGTAGTTAGGGACCATCAGGCAGCTTTAGAGGAGATCCGCTCTATCTTAGCGAAACGGGATATCCTATTATATTCTGTGGCAGAGGTGGCTGCAACGATGGAGAATGTCTTTGTGGTCCTGGCTGAACAAGGGGTGGTTTAAATGGATTATGTGGTAGAGACCAATGATTTAACCAGAACCTTTGGCAGTTTTACCGCCGTGAATAAGCTGACTATTAAAATTCGTCCCGGCGAAATATATGGTTTTTTGGGTCCGAACGGTTCCGGTAAATCCACAACCATACGGATGCTCTGTGGTATTCTAGAACCTACCTCCGGCAGCGGCAGGGTGCTGGGCTACGATTTAGCCAGCGAGTCTGAGCAAATTAAAAGTCGCATTGGTTACATGTCGCAAAAATTTAGTCTTTATGATGACTTAACAGTACAGGAAAACCTTAGTTTTTATGCAGGGCTTTACAGTGTGCCACGGCCGGAGCGGAAAACGCGAATTGAAGAAATGATAGAGATGGCCTGTCTTACCGGGCGTGAAAAGGAACTGGTAGTCAATCTTAGTCTGGGTTGGAAGCAACGATTGGCACTGGGCTGCGCCATCCTTTCCAAACCCGCCATCATATTTTTGGATGAACCAACCAGCGGCATAAGTCCCACTAGCCGTAAAATGTTTTTTAATATTATACAAGGATTGGCTAATGCAGGAACCACAATCATGGTTACCACCCACTTCATGGATGAGGCTGAACGCTGTAGCAATATTGCCTTTATTTCCGAGGGCCATTTAATTGCCAATGATACACCGGACAACCTGAGAAACAATGTGCTGGAGGGTGTGTTGGCAGAGGTGGCTACTAATAATCCCATGGACAGACTACCTGTGGTTGAAGCCCTACCATATGTTAAGGAATGTTCTGTCCATGGTTCTCTATTACATGTGCTGGTGCAGTCTGAAGAGAATCTGTCGGAGCTTCAACAACACACAGCTGGTAACATAAAGAAAATAACACCCTCCCTGGAGGATGTATTTATTGCTTTGTCCAGGCAGAGAAGGAGGGGTAGTGCCAATGAGTAGAATTTTATCCATCTTATATAAGGAATTTTTACAAATGAAAAGAGATCGCTTAACCATTGGGTTAATTTTCATGCTTCCCCTGGTGCAGCTGCTGCTTTTTGGCTATGCTATCCAAACTGAAGTAAAACATATACCCACAGTGGTTTTTGATCAATCCTTATCTCCGGAGAGTCGTGAACTGCTGGATTCCTTCAAGGTATCAGGTTACTTTGAGGTTACAGAGATGGCGGGAAGCTATACAGAAGTTACCGACATGATCGATAAAGGTACTGTTAAGGTGGGGGTGATTTTCCCGCCTGATTTTGCTGGGAATGTGAGAAGGGGAGATACCGCCCAGGTCCAAGTACTAGTAGATGCCACAGATAGTATGGTTTCTAATTCTGCCATCGCCACTGCTAATGCCATTGGACTAATTAAATCCCAGAATGTTATTATTGAAAAGGTTGGTCATTATCAACCTCCCTACGATGTGCGAGTTCGGCCTTGGTATAATCCAGATGGAATTACGGCCTATTACATGGTACCGGCTATTTTGGGAATCATTGTAACAATGACAATGGTAATGATGACATCAATGGGGATTGTTCGTGAGCGGGAGCGGGGAACTCTGGAGCAGCTTATTGTTACCCCCATTAAATCCTATGAATTAATGATTGGAAAGGTTATTCCATACGTTGCCCTGGGTTATCTGCAAATTACGGTAGCATTGCTGGTGGGAGTGATTATCTTTGATGTTCCCATCCGGGGCAGCTTACTGCAACTGTATCTTTTAACACTGTTCTTTATTACTGCGTCCTTGGGTATTGGTGTACTGATATCTAACATCGCCAAGTCACAAATGCAAGCCATGCAAATGTCATTTTTCGTTCTATTGCCTAGTATTTTGCTATCGGGATTTATGTTTCCAAGGGATGCTATGCCTGTTGTGATAAAATATATAAGTAACCTGATCCCTCTAACTTATTATTTAACCATTATTCGGGGGATTGTCCTGAAGGGGATAGGATTTTCTTATCTGGTACCCCAAGTCATAGCATTGTTTACTTTCACAGTAGTATTGATGACTATTAGTATCTTAAAGTTTAAGAAGAAGATTGTCTAACCTTGAAGGTGGTGATTCAATGGAGCCGCGTGAGAAAATTATTGTACTTTTTAGGGAGTTGGCGGAGGAAAGGGGTTTTTACGGAGTTACGGTGGATGAATTGGCAGCTCGTAATAATATGAGTAAACGAACAATCTATCGCTATTTTAAAAGCAAGGAAGAAATCGTCGAGGGAGTTATGCGGCAGTTTATGCTGGAGACCGAGAAAGAGGTTTTTCAGGTTTTGCAAAACCATGGCACTCCTATTGAGAGAATCACCAATTTTGTTAAATTGATCTCGGAAAGACTAAGGATTTTGTCGCCAAGAGTCTTGAGTGAACTGCAGCGGCACTATCCAGATATTTGGGAACAGGTGGAGCAATTTCGTGCAGAAAAGATAAAGTACCTAATTGAAATGATCGTGGAAGGCAGTAAGGAGGGCTACTTTAAGGAAATTAACCCCACCATCGTTACAGCCTCTCTTTTGTCAACTGTCCGCAGTGTGGTGAATCCAACCTTTGTTGTGGAAAATAACCTTACAATAGAAGAAGCATTTAAAACAGTTATGCACACATTCTTATATGGTATTGTGGCTGATCAAAAACTCCCTGCTATATAACAGGGAGTTTTTCCTTTACCATAGCAAGTCACCTTACTTTTTTTAATAATATATTTTAGAGGGAGTCGATTTGTTAATGAGCTTAAGAATGGAGCTGGGAGTTTACTAAAAATCTGTAAACAATCCAGAGATTTGTTTTATAATGCAATTAGGATGAAGAAAGCAAGTTGTATTTTTCGAATGAGGTGAAAAAATTGCCAGAAAGAATGATAGGAAAATTGGGAGACCCTGCCTTGCGTAAGGTATGTAAACCCGTATGCGAAATTACACCTAACATATTACAATTATTGAATGATATGGCGGATACACTCAGGGCTACGCCTAACGGTGCCGCATTAGCTGCACCCCAGGTGGGATTTCTGAGAAGAGTTGTAGTAATCGACCTAGGCAATGAAAAGATTGAATTGATTAACCCGGAAATCATAGAAAAATCTGGTGAACAAGTTGGTTCCGAGGGATGTTTATCCCTACCGGGTATCTGGGGCAGGGTGAAAAGGAGTAAATTTGTTAAAGTTAAGGCCATGAACAGAGAAGGGGAAGAAATTCTTGTGGAAGGAAAGGGGCTTTTGGCCCGCTGTCTACAGCATGAGATTGACCATTTAGATGGTATTTTATATATTGACCATGTTGCTGCGGGGCAGCTTTTCCTTGAGCAGACAAATGAACCTCTTGATGTTTATAAGCTGATACAAAAATCCAAAGAAAATGGGTAGATATGGGAGGTTAAGCTGTGATTATTATTAAATCACCCCAGGAGATTCAAATTATGAGGGAGGCAGGAAAGATGGTTGCCGAGTGTCACGCCATTCTTGCCGAACGAGTAAAGCCTGGCGTGACCACAGGTGAACTGGATCAAATTATTGAAAAGCATATACGAAAACTCGGGGGAGTACCCAGCTTTAAAGGGCACATGGGTTTTCCAGCCACCATCTGCGTGGCTATCAATGATGTAATTTGCCATGGATTCCCGGGTCCCAGGGAACTTAGGGCTGGTGAAGTTGTCACAATAGATATAGGTGCTTTGTATAAAGGTTATCATGCGGATTCTGCCTGGAGCTACGCCGTTGGGGAGGTTTCCCCAGAGATCCAGCAGCTAATGAAGGTAACCAAGGAATGCTTGTATCGGGGCATTGCTATGGCTCGTCCGGGCAACCGGACCGGGGATATCGGCAATGCCATACAGACCTATGCGGAAAGCTTCCATTACGGTGTTGTAAGGGAATTTTGTGGCCACGGTGTGGGGCGGAGTTTGTGGGAGGCACCTGAAATACCTCACTATGGCAGACCCAACAGAGGCCCATCGTTGCAAGCCGGCATTACTATAGCCATTGAACCAATGATTACCCTTGGAGCTTGGAAAGCTAAATTGGACCGGGACGGCTGGACAGCCCGGACGGTGGATGGTTCTATCTGTGTTCAATATGAGCACACTTTGGCTGTTACCGAGGACGAACCGATTATTATAACTACTTTATAGGGATGACGATAAAAAAGAGTTTAATCTTTACCAAAGATAAAGATTAAACTCTTTTTTTAGCAAATCAGAAAGTATAAAATTTCCGACTTGCATAAGGGCAACTAAGGCTTACGCTGTCTCCTAAAGGCTCTCGTGCCCTATAGGGTATAGCGTAAGCCAAGTTTTCTTTACTGGTCGGAGCTACAGGAGTTGAACCTGCGACCTCTACCACCCCTACCACCCCAAGGTAGCGCTCTCCCAAACTGAGCTACGCCCCGGCTATTTGTTGAACTTTCTTGGAGACAAAATGTATTATAACCAAGATGGACAATGAGTTTGAGTTATAATAGCGACTTGATAAGTTGTGTCGTGAAAGGGAAACCCTCACGAATTGCGGAGGGTTCAAGTACAAGCCACCGAAGAGGCGGGCTAAGGGTTTTCCGTATCTAACAATTCGATAGGATATTACTCGTCCAACGAACCCTGCATAGAACTTCTGGCCGGACTCTTCCATTTGCCAACGGTAACCAGATCACCGAAAAGGCCCCGACAGCTTGTCCATACTACTGTTAGAGCCCCTATGCAAAAGAAAAAGATAGGATACCAGGGAATCCAGAAAAAACTTTGATACATTTTGTGATCATGGCGATGATTAGCTAATAGGGCTGCTCCGAATTGGACCAGGCAAACAAAACTAATTACAGAACCGTACCATGCTGGGATGGGTGTTAAGCCAATGGCAGGTTTGCTAGGAATCAAATAGGTAACTAACCATAGGAGAGTTCCTATCACCAAGCAAAAGGACCAAAGATAACTAATGACAAAATCTAAATAAACAGGCCAAAGTCTGCGCCACCGCCAGTGGGTAAAGATGTCCCAATGGCTCCGTAATAGGTGCCAGCCTCCTAAGGCCCAACGGCACCTCTGGTGCCAAAATTCCTTTATGGTCTTGGGTACCTGAATATATGCTATTGCTCTTGGTTCAAACCATACCTCATAAAAGTTTCGCTGAATAGCCCAGGTAATGTCGATGTCCTCTGTGGCAGATCGGGAGGAGAAACCACCTAATTGCCTCAGGGTATCGGTACAAAAGGCAGTAATACAGCCAGATACCGTAAGCATCCGCCCCAGAGATCGTTGAGAACGCTTAATTAATCCTAGAATTGAAGCAAATTCCGCGGTTTGTAAATTTTCTAGCAGATTTTCTCGATTTCCCACCAGGGGATTTCCGGAGACAGCACCCAGACGAGGTTGGCGGATAAAAGGGGCTATCAACCATTTTAAGGTATCGGGGGTAATCAAAGTATCAGCGTCTATAACAACCGTTATGGGTGTATGTACGGCCACTTGCAGGCCGCAGTTTAAAGCCTTTGCCTTACCCTGATTAGTCGTCAACCGTAATAGGTGAAAAGAAGGAACTTCTTGCCTAAGCCATTCCCGGATGATCTGTGCCGTGTTGTCGGTGGAAGCATCATCAATAAAGACCACTCTCAGGTCTGGGTAATTAACTTTGCTTAAAGCATGGCAAGTAGTTGCAATGCTGATTTCCTCGTTATGGCAGGGAATCAAAATGGTTACGGGGGGCCAGACCTCGGGCCAGTTGTTGGTTCGCGCCTTTCTCTCTCGGTACCACCAAAAATATAAACCGCCAATGACCCAAATGATACTCATGGTCACAGGGTAAAGAAAAGTAAAATAACCAATCCCGTGTAAAAGTGTATCTGCTGTTATGGTGTTAACCATTACCTCACCATCTTTTCTTGGCTACGTCTTAATTTCAAATTTTAAATCCATGGGATCAAAGGTTGCCTCGTTCCAATGCAGAGGAGGTACTTGATCCTCTAAAGGTTTGTGTTGTCGGTGACCCTTAATGAAATAACGTTTATAGTTATAATGGGACCAGAGCATAAAGAAGCTCAAAACCACTCCAGTCCAAAGGATAATGAAAAGCATTGTTCGAACCGTGGCTAAAACACTGTGAGGAACCACCAGTTCATGCCACCATAATTTTCCCAATAACCACCAACCCAGTGCCACCCATACCCAACCTGCCAGACTGATAAAAGCGGCCCAGGCAAGGAAGGTTAAGAATAATTTTCGCCTTAAAATAAGTCTGAAAAGATTAAGCAGCTTTTTCAACCAAGTTCATCCCTTACTTAGACATTTGTAAATCGACTCTATTATACAATTAATTAAACAAAATATCGTAAGTTAAGAAATACCATAAGATCCAGAAAATAAAAAAGTCATTCGCAAGGAATGACTTTTTTTTACTCCATACCGTAAAGGTAATGATAAACTTTCTGGTTCCAAAGGACTCGCCGGATATACTGTCTGGTTTCCATAAAGGGAATCTGATCAATGGTTTTTCTTTCTCCGGTCCAGTGTTGCTCGTTTAACCAATGAGTAACATTGCCGCGCCCGGCATTATAGGCAGCAATCACCAAAACTGGATCATTTTTAAATTCGGAAAATAGATCCGATAAGTACCAAGTGCCTAAACTGATACTGGTTTCCGGATAGAGTAGGTTTTCTGACTTCAGGGGACCGCTGCCAATTTGTTGGGATATCCAATTGGCGGTGTCTGGCATAATTTGCATGAGGCCCCGGGCCCCCTTGGGGGACGTGGCTCTGGGATTAAAATTGCTTTCGGTTTTAATAACCGCTGCCACCAGCAAAGGGTCTAGGTGGTTAACTTCGGCATAATGATAAATTAACTCCTGGTACTTAAAGGGGTACCATAACTTCCCGATTTCTTTATGGCTGAACCAGATTAGTACTAGCAAAACCAGAAGCAGGAGCCTTCTTTTAAAGCCTCTATTTTTTTTGCTTCGAATAGTCACTGTCATCACTCCTGCAAACAAACTTAACCAATACATTATATACCAGAAAATGGTTAATCATGTAAATAATTTATTAAGTTGGACCAAATAACTATTAATTTTTGCTTTACTTCCTCGGGAGTACCGGAATTATCAATGATAACATTGGCATATTTCATTTTTTCCCTTTGTGGCATTTGGCTGTGGATACGTTTTTTAGCTTGTTCTGGGGAAAGCTTGTCCCTTTGCATTAAACGTTCTAACTGAACCCGTTCATCAACCGTTACCAACCATACCTGATCGACCTTTTTATGCCAACCCACTTCAATCAGCAGGGGAACTTCCAGCACAAGAACCGAAGCATGATTATCCTTGGAAAAAAACTCAATTTGTTGGTTAATTTCTTCTTCGATGCGGGGGTGTGTAATGGCCTCTAATTTCCTTCTAGCCGCCGGGTTGTCAAATACAATGGTTGCCAATTTGGCTCGATTCAATGTTCCATCGTTGTTTAGAACACCTGCCCCAAAGGAGAAAACAATCTCCTTTAGGGCAGGTGTATCAGGCAATACAATTTCCCGAGCTACCCGGTCCGTATCAATCACCTTAGCTCCTAACTCCTTTAATAAGTGCGACACGGTACTCTTGCCGCTGGCAATGTTACCGGTTAACCCAATAATCATAAAACACACTCCTTAGAAAGTAAAAAGTTAATTACTTAATTTTAAAAAGCCCCAACAGGATGAGAATACACCCTGGAACCAATGCCAATTGCCGACCCAAGGAACTGTAGGCAAAATATTTACCAAGCACCAAACCGGCATAGGTCATCAAGATATGTCCGATGCCAACAACAACTGCTGTGAGAGCAGTGCTGAAACCAAACATTGATACTGCAAAACCTGCTCCAAAGGCATCCATGGACAGAGCGATGCCCAGTAATAGTGCTTCTCGGGCGGAAATGACACCGGATTTATCCAAGTCTGCCTTAGAGGGCTCCCGTAGAATGTGAATCACCAAGCCCAATGATTTAATACGAATTTGCATAACGGTCCGTTCAAATTCGGCTAAATCCTCTAGATTATCTTGCTTGGCATCCTTGATGGATTGGATAAGAATCCAAATACCCACAAGTAACAAAAGAATGCCGCCCAGTCTATGAGCAAAGGCAGGCGAGATCAGTTTCGAAACCATCTGACCCGCTGTCATAGAAAAAATAATTGTGAGGACGGACATGCCGCTGATAATCAGCAGAGACAAAAAAGGGATGCGAATTTTTCGTATCCCATAGGCTACCCCGGTACCCAGGGCATCCATGTTTAGGGCAAGGGCAAAGACAACCAATGTGAGCAACTCCATGACTTCCCCCCCAGTCGACGTTGTTTACATCTACAGTCTATGAAGGGGGAGAGAAAGGGGTGCTTGCTACTATTTGGCTTTTTGACAGGAGGAGCAGTAATAAGAACTTCTGCCTGCTACTTTTATGCGTTGGATAGGTTTTCCGCAGTGGGGGCAGGGAAGACCTTCGCGGTTATAAACCTTTAATTGGTGTTGATAGCTGCCGGAACGACCTTCTCCGTCTACGTAATCGCGAAAAGTGGTTCCTCTGTGTTTAATGCCACTGGAGATAACTTCAATAATAGCTTTATGCAACCCTGATGCTTCACGGCTGGTTAAATCCGGTGCCAATCGTTCGGGATGAATTTTAGCCTCGTGCAGTGCTTCGTCAGCATAGATATTGCCTAACCCGGCAACAAAACACTGGTCCAACAATAAAGATTTAATACGGGTTCGTCTGCGACGAAGTTCTTTCTTTAAATATTCTCGGCTAAAGGCTGTGTCCAAGGGCTCTGGACCCATTTCTTTTATTCCGGGCAAATGGGGTACCTCTCTGGTTGGTACCAGACTCATACGACCAAAGCGCCTTACATCGGCAAAGCGCAGTTGTTTACCATTATCCAAATGAAAAATCACATGGGTGTGTTTTTCCAGCGGTAAGTCAGCATCACAATAAATCAGTCTTCCAGTCATGCGAAGATGAATTACCAGGGTTAAGCCATCGCTCATGTGGAGTAAAAGGTATTTGCCGCGACGCCCCAGTTTTTTTTGAAATTGCCTTCCTACAATTTGATCCGTAAATATATCCACCCTGGGTGTACGGATAACCTCTGGTTTAAATAAATCAACGGAGGTTATGACAAGGCCGGATAAATGTTTTTCCAGGGAGCGAACGATGGTTTCTACTTCCGGTAGTTCAGGCATGATTTCACCTCTCAGAAGACGGATTAAATGGGCTTAGCTTCGTACCAATTGGGACCAAGCTTAATGTCCACCACTAGTGGTACGTCTAATTGTAATGCGTTTTCCATACTTTGGCGAACCAGCATTATCAATGACTCGATTTCGTTTTCCGGTGCATCAAAAATTAATTCGTCATGAACTTGTAGGACCATTTGAGAAGAAAGATTTTGCTCTTTGAGCTGCTGGCTGATTTTAACCATGGCCAGTTTTATGATATCCGCAGCAGTGCCCTGTATAGGAGTATTCATGGCAGCTCGTTCCCCGAAGTTACGAATATTGAAGTTTTTGCTGAATAATTCCGGCAGGTAACGGCGGCGGTTTAACAATGTGTTAACATAGCCGGTTTCTTTTGCCTCTTTGATAACCCTGTCAATATATTGCCGAACCCCCGGGCAGCGTGCAAAGTAATGATCGATATAACCCTGGGCCTCTTTGCGTGACACCTTTAAATCCCGAGCTAGTCCAAAGTCACTGATGCCATAAACGATACCGAAGTTGACAGCCTTGGCCCGACTTCGCATTTCCGAGGTCACCTGATCCATGGGTACGCCAAAAACCTCCGAAGCAGTTCGGGTATGGATATCTTGACCCTGCCGAAATGCATCCAAGAAGCTTTCGTCTTGGGACATATGGGCAAGCACTCTCAATTCGATTTGAGAATAATCCGCTGTCAGGATTAGATTACCCCTTTGACGGGGAATAAACACCTTGCGAATTTTCCTGCCGGTTTCCAACCGGATGGGAATGTTTTGTAAATTTGGTTCTGCACTTGATAACCGTCCAGTGGCGGTAACCGTTTGGTGAAAGGTTGAATGCAGCCGCCCTGTTTGAGGGTCCACCAGGGCCGCAAGACCATCGGTATAGGTGGATTTTAATTTGGCCATTTGCCGATATTCCAGAATTAAGGCGACTATCTCGTGCTCCTCGGCCAGTTTCTCCAGAACCTCTGCGTCGGTGGAATACCCCGTTTTGGTTTTTTTAAGTACAGGTAGCTTAAGCTTCTCAAAGAGAATGGGCCCCAATTGTTTGGGGGAATTAATGTTAAAGTTCTCACCGGCCAGTTCGTGGATTTTGGTCGTCAGGGTTTCTGTTACAGTTTGAAGTTCCACAGACATGTCCTGTAAACCCTGCTTATCAACGGCTACGCCGGCAATTTCCATCTCAGACAGAATGCGTACCAGAGGCAACTCCACCTGTGTTAGCAATCTGTCTTCCTGACGCTCAGCCAACTTTTCAAATAGTTTCTGGGCCAACCGGCGGATAGCCTCAGCTCTGCTGGCCATTGCCGTCTCGCCCTCCGCAGGCAATACCATGCCCAGATGCTCTAAGGCCACATCATTAATATCGTAGTTGGAGGCCGTAGGATTTAGCAGGTAGGCCGATACCATGGTGTCGGCGGCCAATGCCTTCAGTTCAATGCTATGGTGGTGCAACATCCACAGGGCCTGCTTGGCATCGTGAAAATATTTTTTGACACTCTCACATTCACAAATGGCCTTCAGCACAGTCAGGCAGGGGTCCGAGTCACTGTCTTTGTTTTGGATAGCCAATCTGTATATATCGTGATCCTCCATTGCCAAATAGGCAGTGTCAATCCCTTGATTTCTCAAACCTTCCAGATAAATGGCAACTTTTCCCTGGCGACTAACCTCAATGAGAAGTTCATCAAGGGCATCTTGATCCGTTACATTTAGATAACCCACTTGATAGGTTTCTAAAGGTGGCAAATCAGCAGATGTTCCACTGTCTTGGCTTTGTTTTATAAATTTTTGACCGGAGGTAAGTTGCTTAATCAGGGTTTTAAATTCAAGCTCCTTGGCTATTTCCAGAAGCTTTTGGTTATCGGGTCCGTGCCAGGAACATTCAGATAAATCCAGTTCCATGGGGACGTCCCGGATAATAGTGGCCAGTTTCTTTGAAAGAAGTGCAATCTCTTCATTTCCTCGTAAGAGTTTCTGGTGCCTGGGGGAGAGCTTATCAATGTTTTTTAAGATTTCTTCCACAGATCCGTATTCTTTAATTAATACACTGGCGGTTTTTTCTCCGATACCGGCAACGCCGGGGATATTATCCGAGGTGTCCCCTTGCAGACCTTTTAAATCCACAACCTGACTTGGAGTAACACCATACTTGTCCCAGACCTTACCTTCATCAAATAAGTCAATTTCTGTGATCCCTTTACGGGTCAGCATAACCTTGGTTTTAGGAGACACCAGTTGCAAAGCGTCCCTATCACCGGTAAGAATTAACACGTTGAGTCCAGTGGCCTCGGCCTGGCAAGCAATGGTACCGATTAAATCATCGGCCTCAAAGCCATCCAATTCAAAGAAGGGTATTCGCATCGCTCCCAAGATATCCCTGGCCAGGATAAATTGAGGGCGCAGTTCATCGGGGGTAGCTTTACGGGTACCTTTATATGCGGCATATTCCTGGTTTCGGAACGTGGTTTTGCCTTTATCAAAGGCAACAGCAACAAGACCCGGCTCCTGCTCTTTGATAACCTTTAAAACCATATTAGTGAAACCATATACAGCGTTGGTAATAACCCCTTTACTGTTGGAAAGCAGGGGGATGGCATGAAAAGCTCTATGAATTAGGCTGTTGCCGTCGATAATAATGATGGTATCCAGGGACAAAGTAAGCACCTTCCTTATTTAGCATCTTTAGTATTTTCCTCGGCAAGGCTCAAAATACCTTCATGGGAGTTAATTTTGTCTTCATAATCAATTGGGGAAGGGATTTGCTAGGGTCTTCTCGAAATTACCAGATATGAACACTTAGCTGGCTTTAACCCTTCGGGTTGCTATTTTTCAGTGCTACAACCAAGGAAAGACCGTGATTCACTGTTTAAAAGTGCCCTGGGGTCCAAGGAACTGCTAAGAAAACCTGTTGAGAGGTGGTAAATTGTTAAAACGATTGCTCGTATTGTTATCATTTTGTTCTTTGGCCTGGACCCTGCCAGCATATGCCCAAGAGGACGAAGCTATGAATGGTGCAGCGACCCTTGGGGAAGTTTTTGGCTATATCAGCAAGTTTCATCTAAGTAGTCCCGATGTTAAGGAACTAACGAATGCAAGCATTGACGGGATGTTAGATCATTTAGGTGACCCCTACACAGTTTATTTTGCCCCCGGTGAATTTGACCAGTTCAGTGATGAACTTAATGGAGACTTTGAGGGGATTGGGGCGGAATTGGAATCACAGGATCAGTATCCTCGGGTAGTTCGGGTTCTTCCTGAATCACCGGCCAAACAGGCAGATCTGAGAGTGGGGGATATTATTCTCAAAGTGGATAGCCAAGACATTGCTGGAAAGCCTCTAACTGACGTTGTGAGTATGCTGCGTGGAAAAAAGGGGACGAAGGTGTACCTGACTGTAAGAAGAGCTGGGCAAAAGGACGTACAATTGGGGATCACCCGTAATATCGTAAATATGCCCACGGTTTACTCTGAGGTTTTGAACCAGAAAATAGGCTATATTTCGATTGATAGTTTTGGCATGGAAACCGGCACGGAGTTTGGCGATGCCTTCTTGCAATTAAAGGAGAAGGGTATCGATTCCTTGATTATTGACCTGCGCAATAACGGCGGTGGCTATGTAGATTCTTCAGCGGAAATTGCATCTTTTTTACTGGGGAAAGATAAAACCATTTTTGTTACCGAGGATCGGAATAAGAGAAGAGATGCCTACGTAACGGAATATGAAGAAATTGCCAATAAAATACCCATGGTAGTTTTAGTGAACGAACAAACTGCCAGTGCATCGGAAATTTTAGCTGGAGCTCTGCAGGACTACGGCATGGCTACCCTATTGGGAACAAAAAGTTACGGCAAAGGAACCGTGCAGGATATTATTCCGTTGGGGAACGGTGGAGCTCTTAAAATGACCACAGCTGAGTACTTAACTGCCAAGGAGCGGAAAATCAATGGCATTGGTTTAAAACCGGACCGATTTGTAGCAACCCCAGCCCTTCAATTGTATCGGGCCACACAACTACTGCACCCGTCAAAGCTGGAAATGCAATATACAGAGAATAAAGCTTTAATTAATGGTAAAAAGTTTAATTTGCCGGCCATAGTTAAGGTAGGGGGAGAATGGTTTGTACCCCTGCGTGCCACTGTGGAAGCACTGGGTTTTGAGGCGAATTGGGATAAACAGAACAACAGGATTGTGGTTAGTGGCAACAACCTCTCCTGGGGTCTGCCGGTCCTTGGGGATAAAAGTATTTTGAATGGGCAGCCAAAACAGATACATCCTTTACAAGCTAAGGATTCCAGCTCCTATATAGCCGCAGCAGACCTCCGTTTGTTGGGGGCAGAGGTCTTGCTTCAACCCAATGAGGTTCTGATAAAGAATTAGGGTGTTTCAATATGGCCGAAGATTCCCTTCGGTCATATTTTTTTGTTTTAGCATGTATAAATAAAAATACGAATATTTTCTAATGAATCAAGGGGGAGAGAATGCTGGATTTCTTGGAGCCTTTATTACACCAGGTGACAGTGGTTATTGCAGCCCTTGGTTACTGGGGAGTGGCCATTGGCATGGCCATTGAAAGCGCCAACATACCCTTACCCAGTGAAGTAATCCTTCCCTTTGGGGGTTACCTTGTTTATGCTGGAAGACTGGATTTCTGGGGAACTGTCATGGCTGGGACCGTTGGCGGCACCATGGGATCAATTGCTTCCTACTATTTGGGAATGCGAGGCGGTCGGCCCTTTTTGCAGAAGTATGGTCGTTATCTGGGTATCACACCACGCAAACTGGCAGTGGCAGACAGGTGGTTTGAGAGATATGGTGAAGCAACGGTATTTTTTACCCGCTTAATGCCCATTATCCGGACCTTTATTTCTCTGCCTGCTGGAATTTCCGGCATGAACTTCAAAAAGTTTGTCTTTTATACTTTTCTGGGGTCTTTACCTTGGAGTATCTTGCTGGTTTACGCAGGCTATGCGCTGGGACAAAATTGGCAAGCCTTAAAACCATGGTTTCACCGGGCGGATTTCTTGGTGGCGGGGGTCTTGGGTGTCTTGGTTATCTATTATTTTTCTGCAAAACTTAAAAGGAAGTAGTAAATAAAACCCCTGATTATTGATCGGGGGGTATTTTATGTGGGGGTTTCTTGTTATTTTTAATCTTTCGCGATATCAATGGCCAAGCAACAATAGTAACGAGGATGAGGAGAATCGTTACTTTAGTGGCTAGTCCTTCGGCTTGACTAAAGCTATGACCCAGGGCAGTGTAGATCACAATTTCGGGTACTTTGCCAATGGCCGTGGCAACAAAAAAGCCCCGGAAGGTCATTTTGCTTAAACCGGCTAAGTAGCTGATGATGCTGGAAGGAATCACAGGTATTAATCGGGCCATAAACACCATCCACGGGCCTTCCCGGCAACTCATTTCGTCAACCTTTGCCAGATAGTTTTCTTTCAGATAACGTGATAACATACCTCTTCCAAAACCCCGGGCAACATAAAAAGCAATTGTAGCTCCGAGGATAGAGCCAACCAGTGTAATCAAAATGCCGTACCAGACGCCAAATATAAAACCATTGGCCCCTGCCAGTAAAAAGAGGGGGAGGGGTGTGAAGAGAGTTTGCAGTACCATTAAAGACAGACTTATCACAACAGTCATAGCGCCAAAGGAGCGGATGTATTCTGCCAGATTCTCTGGATTATTAAAATGGTGTGACTGCCAAATTGGGAGGGTATGGATATCAAGAACATAGAATAATACCACGATCAACGAAGCGGCAACAATCATAAAAGTCACTTTTTTTATCATATAATATCCCCTAGCTTATAAGGTTGTGGCAGATTAAATATACCAAAACCCGCTAACTTTGAAAAGGTAAGAAGTTGTAAGTCGTAATATATTATTAAAACCAGTGAAAAATGTTCCCGTTGATTTGGTAGGGGAACATTTTTTGGCATATCGAAAAGTTAAAAACTTTCCGATGTGCACAAGGGCAACTAAGGCTCCGCCCGCGCTAAAAGCTTGGCGTAGACAAGTTTTCCTAAGCAAATTAGAAGTATAAAGTTTTAGGATAGGTTGAAAATAACAATTAAGAGCATTTTAAATCTTTCCTGGGCCACCAGACCATGTGGCACGTTATTTGGCATCACGATTGCTTCACCGCTTTTTACGATGTGTTTTTCATTTCCAATGGTTATTTCCGATTCTCCATCCAATATGTAGACCAGAGCATCCCCGGGGGAGGAATGGGAGCTAATTTCTTCCCCTCTATCAAAGGCAAAAAGGGTCACGCTTAGGGGCTTTCCCTGGGCTAAGGTTCTGCTAACCACCCTGCCCTCTTGTTATTCCACCAGTGAAGAAAAATTAACAGCCGTTGAAAAATCAATATTTTTAATCAAATGTTGACCTTGCATGTCTTATCCTCCTTAGTTTTTGATTATATATCCCTTTTCCTGAAAAGTTTGCTTGATGGTGTCTAAATCAATTTTTTTTAGGGCAGCACCTTTAGGGATGGTCATAACCCTGCCGGCGGTATTTAACATAGCTGGTTTGACAATGTCTTTAAAACCAAGTTCGTGCATAATGTTGGCGATGTCGGGATGTTCTCGGACTAACTCAAAAAGACTTTTTTGCAAATTCAGTATTTTTGTCATGCTATCACCATTTTCTCATTTTCCTTACCTTGCCCCAAAGGGAGCGAAAATATAAACAGCAAGTGGGTCGAAAATAGACCCACTTGCTGTTTAATCGATGGTTCCTTCGCCATGTTTAAGAAGTTCCGAAACAGTTACCAATGTATAACCCTTTTCTTTAAGACCTTCCAGCACCTGGGGCAGTGCTTCAGGCGTTTGGAGACAAGTGTCACTGGCATGCATTAGGATAATTGCACCAGGTTCTGTTTTTTTTAAAACTCGATCCACAATGGCCTGTACACCGGGTTTTTTCCAATCCAGTGAATCGGCACTCCACTGGATGACGCGGTAATTTAGTTCCTCTGCGGTGGTAAGTACCATGTCGTTCCAGTCGCCATTAGGTGTACGAATTAAAGATGGTTCTACGCCGGTGACTTCTTTAATTTTACCATGTGCCGTAAGAATGTTTTTCTTTACTTCATCCTTGTTGTATTCGCTTAGGTTTACGTGTTCTTCACCGTGGCTGGCTATTTCATGTCCCTCTGCCACAATTCTTTTGGGAAATTCAGGGTGTTTTACGGCCCAGGGACCCGAAATGAAAAAGGTGGATTTAACATTGTGTTTTTTTAAGGTATCCAGAACCGGACCCGGCACTTTGGTGCCCCAACTAATATCAAAGGTTAAGGCCACCACCTTTTTATCGGTTTTTACTTTATAAATGGCATATTTTTTTGCAGTGGTTGGCAGCATCTGTTGCTGATATAACATGGTTGTGAAGAAAACGGCACAGAGAAAGAAAGTTCCCAAAAGCAGTACTTGTTTTTTAAATTTACGGTAGTCAAAAACAAAAACTCTCAATACTTACACCCCCTATAAACTATAGTATTTAAATACGTTAAAGGATATGAAAAAACTATAAAATTTTCCCAATGCTGATAACCCTTTCCTGTTATCAGCTGTTGCCTGAGGAGAGAAAATAAGGGCGGAGGAGGATGTAATGTGAATCAGAAAAGAATCATAATTATTTTCCTGAGTCTGCTAAGTATCTTTCTATTGTTGCCGGGAACCCTTTGGGCAGAAACCCAAGGTAAACCGCCTAAAGTTAAAGCTTCCGCAGCCAGTTTAATGGAAGTCGAAAGCGGTAAAGTTTATTTTGAAAAGGATGGAGATAAAAGGCGAGAACCGGCAAGTTTAACCAAGGTTATGACAGCTATTCTAGCCATTGAAAAGGGAAACCTGAAGGATGTTGTGACCGTGCAGCAAAGGGCGGCCAGGGTATCGATGGGGCAGGATATTGGTTTAAATATTGGAGACAGACTCTACCTGGAAGATTTGTTAAAGGCGGCATTAATGTATTCAGCAAATGATTCAACTGTAGCCATAGGCGAGCATATTGGGGGGAGTCATGATCAATTCGTAAAAATGATGAATGAAAAGGCCGTTGCACTTGGTTTAAAAAACACGCATTTTGCCAACACCAATGGTTTTCACCATCCAAATCATTATACAACTGCCAATGATTTGGCTAAGTTAACTTGTTATGCTTTGCAGAATAAAACCTTTGCAGAATTTGTTCGTACCAAAGAGGCAACCATCACTTGGTTGCCCAAGGAAACTGCAGTAAAAACAGGTAAAAAATCCGAGGCAGAAACCGTGAAACAACGTGTATTGCGAAATACCAATAGGCTACTAAGATCTGACTTTGAGGGCATTAATGGTGTAAAAACAGGTACAACGCCCAGAGCGGGTAATTGCTTAATAGCTTCTGCCACCAGAGAAGGACGGCAATTGGTAGTGGTGATCTTACATAGTAATAATCGGTGGAACGATGCAACCCGATTGTTGGAATATGGTTTTAATGAGGTAAAACCAGTGGTGCTGGTGGAAAAGGATGAAGTATTGTCAACAATGCCAGTTTTAGAGGGGGTAGAAAATAAAATAACCCTAGTGACAGCTAAGAAACTAGAGGTTTATGTGCCAAGCGTTGATATGGATAAAATAGAAAGAAAGATTCACTTAAAGCCCACACCAATGGCGCCCGTTAAACAGGGAACAAAACTAGGCCAAGCGATATTTACTGTAAAGGGAAAAGAAATTGCTTCGGTGGATTTGGTAGCTAATCAGAATATTGAGCGATTGCCCTGGTATAAGCGTATTTTTAACTAAGAACTGACTGTGTAGCACTGTCTTATAGGCAGTGCTATGATAATTTTATACATAACAGCTTGACTTTTTGGGTTGCATCGTTTATATTAATTTATGCAAATGGTGAAAATGATTTTTAAAATGGGACGTTAGCTCAGATGGTTAGAGTGCTGCGTTGACATCGCAGAGGTCACTGGTTCGATTCCAGTACGTCCCACCAAATATATTTTTTGGATGTTTATCTTTTTTTGGATAATTAATATTTTAGTGGTTTGTAATGACTCAGAGGGGTAACTTCTGGGTTTTTTGGTTTTCATTATGCTATATATTATACTGCCAGTTTAGGAGGTAAACTATGAAACATATACCCGTTAAAGAAATTATGATCAGTTTAGAAGATTATTTGACAGTAAATCAGTTCGACACAGTAAAGGATGCCATACAAAAGTTGCAATCTTCATTTAAACTGGATAATAAAGGAATTGCCACGGGCCATACGTCACTTTTAGTGGTGAATGATAAGGGACATTTGGTTGGGTTGCTTACCATCAGGGGGATTTTAAAGGCCCTAGTTATGCATGAGGAGAGCAAAGAAATTCCATCTAATTTTCTGTGGACCCTATTTGTGTCAAAGTCTTATAAGACGGCTTCGGAGATTCCGGTTCGTCGTATTATGAGAGACCGTCATATTTTTTCCATTGGTCCAGAAGAGGATATTATGAAGGCGGTGCAGATGATTGTTGCGAATAAGGTCAATGCACTACCAGTGGTTGAAAAGGGTAAAGCTGTTGGTATTATAAGATCTAAAGATATTTTTGGTATGATTGGTGATTTAATTGACAATACGGATATGGATGAAATGGAATAAGGGTCGTCCGTCTTGTGGGGACAATAGTAATAAATAATTAGAATATAGAAACTTCTTTCTAAAATATTGCACATTTTCAAAAATATATTAAAATATCATTGTACAACTGAATAATAAACTGGATGATGCATACGGGAGAGTGGCAGTAAATGCCCGCCGAAGGAGTTATACTCTCAGGTGCTTTGATTAAAAGTGGAACCGTAAGTGGACAGGACTCTGGAGAGACCCATAATTGGGCGCCGAAGGTGCAAACAGCTTATAAGAGCTGTAAATCTCTCAGGCAAAAGGACAGAGGGTAGAAGAAAAAAGCAAACCGTTTTGGACGGCATGCTTTTGCTTCCTATTCTGTCTCTCTGGAGTCAAATCAATAAGATTTGACTCTTTTGTAGTTTTAAGTGAAAAGGGAGATGGCGAAATGGATTTTTTAAAAGTTCTTGATCAGGTGGATAGTTTCGTTTGGGGTCCACCGCTATTAATCTTATTAGTGGGCACAGGAATCTGGCTAACCCTGAAACTTCAATTGATTCAGTTAACTCGTTTACCAATGGCCCTAAAGCTTATCTTTAAGGCGAAAAACGATGGTTCTGGAGATGTCAGTAGTATTGGTGCCCTATGCACTGCACTGGCAGCCACCGTTGGTACTGGAAATATCGTTGGGGTGGCAACTGCTGTCGGGACCGGTGGACCCGGGGCCATCTTTTGGATGTGGATGGCGGCCTTCTTTGGTATGGCTACAAAATATGCCGAAGGTCTATTGGCGGTTAAATACCGGACCGTGGACAAAAATGGACAAATCTCCGGTGGTCCAATGTACTATATTGAAAAGGGGTTAGGACGTAAATTTCGCCCCCTGGCAATAATGTTTGCAGCCAGTGGCATCCTGGTAGCGTTTTTTGGTATTGGTACCTTCCCCCAGGTAAATGCCATTGTTGATGCTTGTAAACTATCTCTGGGTATCCCGCCTTATGCAACGGCGGCGGTGGTTACTGTTCTTGTGGCCTTGGTTACCATTGGTGGTTTGAAGAGCATTGCCAATGTTGCAACCAAAGTGGTACCCTTTATGGCTATATTTTACATATTAAGTTGTGCTTACGTTTTGATAACCTTTGCAGATAAGCTGCCTGCGGTCGTAAATCTTATTCTTACCAGTGCCTTCTCTGGAACAGCTGCGGCAGGTGGTTTTCTAGGTGCCACTGTTATGCTGGCAATTCGTAATGGTGTGGCTAGGGGCGTATTCTCAAATGAATCCGGTTTGGGGAGTGCTCCCATTGCAGCAGCTGCGGCGAAAACAAAATGGCCCGCAGAACAGGGGTTAATATCTATGACAGGTACCTTTATTGATACCATTATAATCTGTACCATGACAGGATTATCTTTGGTGGTTACTGGTGTTTGGACAGGTGAAGCTAAGGGTGCGGCCATGACAAATGAGGCCTTTGTTTCGGCACTTCCTGGCATAGGTCCGGTAGTTCTGACCCTTGGCCTGGTTTTGTTTGCCTTTACCACTATTCTAGGATGGAACTATTACGGTGAACGCTGTTGTGAATATCTCTTTGGAATAAAAGGTATTAAAGCTTATCGATTGATATTCATTGGGCTGGTTGCCACGGGAGCTTTCCTAAAGTTGGAAGCTATATGGCTGCTGGCAGATATTGTAAACGGCTTAATGGCCATACCTAACTTGATTGCCTTATTGGGCTTAACCGGCGTAATAGTTTCTGAAACCAAACGATACCTTGATTATGTAAAAATTCAAGACGCTAAGGATCATACCAAAGCAGCTTAATCATTTAAAGAAGGGCCTGGTCACTTTCAACCAGGCCCTTCGCAAGTTTCGTAAGTTTCCCTGTTTTTTTCGTGTCTCCATGTACTCACGGTACATTTTATTTGCAGCCTCAGCCACCCTTACCGATCATTCTGAAAAACAATATAACGAAAACAATAATGGCTATATAAGATGCAATGGTGCTAAAGTCCAAGATGCTAGCCTCCTTTCTTTCTAGTAAAAATTTCGTGATCTTAGATTGAAATTCCTTTCTGTCATAATCAAAATTATGATTCTATGTATGCTATAATGTTATCGATATTTTATTTGGGAGGGGTTTAGGTTGGATATCAGATTTATGATAGGCATAGGATTTCTATTAGTGGCTGCTTTTATTTATTTTACTAAAGTCGTGTAGGAAATTTTTCATATAAAAAAACCGCCGAAAATCAAAAACGGCGGTTTTTTCCTTATTGTTTGTTTTGGGATTTGGTGGCTGCATGGCGCTCTAGACCAAGGATTTCTTTGATATCTGTTACCACTGGATTAACCTGTTCGGACAAAGCCTCTAGTTTTGCCAATAATTCCTGAATCTTTTCTAGTTTTACTTCGGCCTTTTGGATAGTTGATTTCGCGTCCCAACGTGGGAAGAAGGGGGCCTTTGCCATGTTGATCTGGTGTTTTAGGGATCGTATCTCCGCTTCGCAGAGCTGTTTAAGTTCTTCGAATTTATTCAGCATACAACAACACCTGCCTTTTTTCCCATAATATTGAACAATAACTAAAAATGTGTATGTATACCAAAGAAAATCCAAACCAAGTTTACTGAATAATCACAAAAAGAATCTTTGCAACCTTTTCTTAATATCTTCCTTTTGCGCCTGCAAGCTGTATTGATGCACAAATTTCTTTGCCGATGATTGAGCCAGTCGGTGATATGGCAGCCGGAGAAAAAAAGAAACCTTATCAGTGTTAGGACGCGGAAAGATGAAGGAAACGCTTCTTGCCAGAAGTAGGGTGCTTCTGTGGTTAATGATTATGGTTGTGATCTTGGGAATCATTATGTTGGAAAGATAAAAATTTACAAAGTCTTGCAAGGCTAAAAATAATCCTCAATTACTCCATAGTCAGGATTGATCTTTAATTTTTACATGGGATAGCAACATAGAAAAATGACTATACTGCAATTAGAAGAAGATAAATTTAAGAATCGGCCAAATTTCATCCAGTATACAAAAAAGTACCTCTCATATACTGATAGTAAAGGAAGGGGTGATTGAGGAGATGAGTCAATGTTTCTCCATTGGAGCCACCCGGCATATTGATTTGTTGAAAGATAAGCTGGGTAGGGAACTTCCCCTAAATGAGGGTAACAATTTAATTGTAAAACTCACGGAGAAACCCATTGGGAATATAACTTTTTTATCCTTCGATTTCAATGGAGCTTTATGCTGTGGCGGGCCCCTGGAAGATGAGTTGTTATTCAGGCACTTTGTGGCAGACATTATATCTGACCTTATTCTGAATCAATGGGAAAAGGCAATTATGGCAGATGTCATTAAGGAAAATTACTTTTTCTTCAATGAAGATGAAAAAAAAATAATCTACCAGTATTCCCAGGATTACGCCAAAGGTGAAAGGGTTTTTATCGGTTGTATGGATCGGTTAGATCGAAAAAACTTAATTATAAAGAGACTTGTAGAATTTTTGGAGCAGAGCAACAACCTTGTCATTGATGGCTTTATAAGATTCCGCCTTAAGGATTACATAAACGAGATTAAAGAGGCGGTTGATCAGGCAGTGGATGATTTTTTAATGGAAAGAGAATACCGAGAATTTATTCAGCTTCTGAAATACTTTGTTGAGATTCAGGACTCAAAGGTAGATGTTGTAAATGTTTTAATGAACCAAAGGGGAACATATAAACTTTATGATGAAAATAACGAACCCATAAGTAGTGAGTTTTTAGAGGGGTTCATTTTAGATATTATGGATAATGAGATTAATTATGAGGACTTATTAATAAGCGCGCTTATTACTATGGCACCTAATAAAATAGTATTTCATTTTGGTGCATCCCATAAACCTGAGACCACCATTGACACCATAAAACATGTTTTTGAAGGAAAAGTTGAAGAATGTCCTGGCTGTAAATTATGTCAAAATCAGCAACAATAAGAAGAAAACTGCCACCATAGGCGGTTTTCTTCTTATTATGGCACACCATGATATCCTATAATCTATTGCACCACCCCTTACATTCTGATATAGTAAATGTCGTTAATTGACGAATGGGGGTTATGTAAAGGTGCAATGGTGGACGGTTATCATAATACCTGTCATAGGTGCCTTTATTGGTTGGGTTACAAACTTAATTGCTGTAAAGGCAATATTTAAACCCTATCAGCCGGTTCATATTATCGGTACCTTTTCCATACAAGGAGTTGTGCCGAAAAGGAGACAGGAACTGGCCAGGAGCATCGGGGAAGTGGTTGAAAAAGAACTTCTTAAGGCAGAAGACTTGATTAACCAAATGAAATCACCGGAAATTCTAAATAAGATTGTGGATACGGCCACTGATTCTATACGCAATATGGTGGTTGAACGGATACCCATATGGGTGCCCACCACCATTCGAGCGGTTATTTTGGAGATGATGGGGGACATGCTAAATAAGCAGATGCCTCTAATGATTAATCAAATTGTGGATCAGGCTGGCGGCAGTGTAGCTGAAAAGGTTAAGGTAGCCCAACTGGTAGAGGATCGGTTAAATGATTATGATATTAAACATTTGGAAAAAATAATTCTAACCGTTGCCTCTAGGGAATTGAAACATATTGAAATCATTGGAGGCGTACTGGGATTTATCATTGGACTGGTACAGGTTCTAATCATACATCTATCAGCTTGACATTTTTTAGATCGTCTCCTATAATAAACCCGTAAATGCATATGATGCTATGAAAAGGAAAAGTAAGGCAGTATGGTTGCCCCAGAGAGGAAGTGCCGTGGCTGAAAGCACTTCCCACTAGCTGTCTGAAAGACCACCTTGGAGCAGTTTGCAGAATTTTAGTAAGCAAACCGGTCTGATACCGATATCATCCTTTGAGGTGGGAGCAATGTCTCCAACCAGGGTGGAACCGCGGCAACAACCCCGTCCCTGAGGTTATCAGGGATGGGGTTTTTATTTTTGAAACAAAGTAATCAATTGAAAGGAGCATTTTTATGATTAAAATAACCCTGAAAGATGGTTCTGTTAGAGAATATGCAGTTGGAACCACTGTGTTAGAAGTTGCTAAGAGCATCAGTCAAGGCTTAGCCAGGGAAGCTTTGGCTGGTAAAGTTAATGGTAAGATTGTGGATCTTGAGTATCCCTTAAAGGAAGATGCTGCGTTAGAATTATTGACCTTTAATGATGAAGAGGGAAAAACCGTTTATCGCCACAGTACAGCCCACGTTTTAGCTCAGGCTGTAAAAAGATTGTTCCCAGATGCTAAACTAGCCATTGGTCCTGCCATTCAAGATGGTTATTATTACGATTTTGATGTTGAACAACCCTTTACACCTGCGCAATTAGAACGTATTGAAGAAGAAATGAATAAAATTATTAAGGAAGATATTCCTTTCAAACGGGTGGAACTCTCGCGGGAAGAAGCCTTGGAACACTTCAAAAAACAGGACGAAATCTATAAGATAGAACTTATCACAGATCTGCCCGAGGACGCAGTTATCTCCTGTTACCAACAGGGGGATTTTGATGATCTCTGTGCTGGGCCCCACGTACCTTCCACTGGACGCTTAAAGAGTCTTAAGCTGATGAGCATTGCCGGTGCTTATTGGCGGGGCAGCGAGAAAAACAAAATGCTGCAGCGTATTTATGGCACATCTTTTCCCAAAAAGGCCATGCTGGATGAACATCTCTTCCGCATTGAGGAAGCCAAGCGCCGTGACCATAGGAAATTGGGGCAGGAATTGGATCTCTTTAGTATTCAGGAAGAGGGACCGGGATTTCCTTTCTTCCATCCCAAGGGCATGGTTTTACGCAATGAATTGGAAAATTTCTGGCGTCAAGAACATAAAAAACGTGGTTACCAGGAAATTCGCACACCCATTATCTTAAATCGCAGCATGTGGGAGCAATCCGGCCACTGGGCCCATTATAAGGATAATATGTACTTTACCAAAATTGATGAAGCAGATTATGCCGTAAAGCCCATGAACTGTCCAGGCAGTATTTTGGTTTACAAAACTAGAATGCACAGCTATCGCGATCTGCCTTTGCGCTGGGGTGAACTGGGCCTTGTACACCGCCACGAGTTGTCTGGCGCTTTGCACGGCTTAATGCGTGTGCGTTGCTTTACCCAAGATGATGCACATATCTTCATGCTGCCCAGTCAGATTAAGGACGAGATTATTGGTGTTATTGATCTGTTTGATTACTTCTATAATACCTTTGGTTTAAATTACCACGTAGAACTCTCCACCCGTCCGGAGAAATCCATGGGTTCCGATGAAATGTGGGAAGTTGCAACCAACTCCCTCCGCGATGCTCTGGAGGCCAAAAAGATGGATTATAAAGTCAACGAGGGCGACGGAGCTTTCTATGGACCTAAAATTGACTTCCACTTAACTGATAGTTTGGGTAGAACTTGGCAGTGTGGTACCATTCAATTAGACTTCCAAATGCCGGAAAGATTCAATCTGAACTATGTTGGGGAAGACGGTCAGAAGCACCGTCCTGTTATGATCCACAGAGTTGTTTTTGGCAGTATTGAACGATTTATTGGTATTCTAACAGAGCACTTTGCTGGAGCCTTCCCGGTTTGGTTGGCACCTGTACAGGTGAAAGTGCTGCCCATTACCGATAGGCATCATGAATATGCCCGGGAATTAGTAAAGAGATTGCAAGGGCTGGATATTCGAGTGGAACTGGATGCCAGAAATGAAAAAATCAACTATAAAATCCGGGAAGCCCAGACCCAGAAAATTCCTTACATGCTGGTGATTGGTGATCGAGAAATGGAACAAGGAGCCGTTGCAGTACGTGAGCGTGGCAAAGGCGATGTTGGCGCCATTTCGGTGGGAGATTTTATCAAGAAAATAGAAGATGATATTCAAAACAAAACGATATAATAAAGCTAAAGGAAAAAACCTTGACTGCTCAGGCAAACCATGGTACAATTACTCCTGTTGAACTTAATACTATATTAAAGTAGAAGCATCCCGCTTCTCACCTTACAACCGAGGTTCGTAGGGTCTTATTACACAATATGTTTTTAAAATTGTGTCTATTAGCGGGTGTTTATCACCCGCTTTTTATTTTTTGTTTGACCTATTATATGGAGGTGAATATATATTTCCAAACAAGAGCAACGCATTAATGAGGAGATTCGAGCACGTGAAGTACGGGTAGTAGATGCTGAAAATAACCAACTGGGTATTATGTCTACGAAGGAAGCCCTGCGTTTGGCAGAGGAAAAACAACTGGATTTGGTTGAGGTTGCTGCCCAAGCAAAACCGCCGGTTTGCCGTATTATGGATTATGGCAAGTTCAAATATGAGCAAAGCAAGCGGGAAAAGGAAGCCAAGAAAAGGCAAAGAATCATTCAAGTTAAAGAAGTTAAATTACGCCCTCGCATTGAGGACCATGACTACTCCACAAAATCCAAGAATGCCGAACGATTCCTTAAAGATGGTGATAAGGTCAAGGTTACGATCATGTTCCGAGGTAGAGAAATTGTCCATACAGAGTTGGGGAGAGCCCTATTGGAACGTCTGGCCCAAGACCTAAAAGATATTTGTATTGTCGAAAGACATCCTAAGCTTGAAGGTAAAAACATGATTATGATCTTAGCACCAAAAAATGAAAAGCAAGACTAGAAAGGAGTTGCCCTAAATGCCTAAAATTAAAACCCACCGTGGGGCTGCTAAGAGATTTAAGAAAACTGCCACTGGAAAAATTCGTGGTTGGCACGCTTTTCACAGCCACATTCTAGGTAAAAAGACTGCTAAGCGCAAGCGCAACCTACGCAAGTCTACCATTATTCATGAATCCGATGCAGTTCGTATTAGTAGACTGTTGCCCTATTAAAGTTTGATTTTTTTCAAGTAGAAGGAGGTAATCATCATGCCACGGGCTAAAAGCAGTGTGGTTTCTCGCAATAGACACAGAAAGATTCTAAAGTTGGCCAAAGGTTATAGAGGTTCCCGCAGTAAGCTGTTCAGGGTAGCCAACCAGGCCGTAATGAAAGGTTTATTCTATGCTTACAGAGACCGTCGTCAGAAGAAACGTGATTTCCGTAAGCTTTGGATTGCTCGTATTAACGCAGCCACTCGCATGAACGGGTTGTCCTACAGCCGTTTTATCAACGGTCTGAAAAAAGCTGGTGTAGAGGTAAACCGTAAAATGTTGGCAGACTTGGCAGTAAACGATGCCAAAGCATTTGGCCAACTGGTTGAGCTTGCAAAGTCCAAGCTCGCCTAAGTTAAATAAAAACATATTATATGAATAACCCAAAGCATGGTCTTAGACCATGCTTTTATTTGCTTGTTAGGAAGTAGTAAAGTCTTTGATAACATTGGACAAACTACGAAAGTTAGAAGTGGTTCCCTAAAATACTAGCATTAACTTCATAATTTGCTATAATAGTGCATGATTCTTTTTAAAGAGGCGATCAGTTTGAAAAACAATAAGGGCTTTTTAAGTCAGCCATCAAGGGCTTTGGCGGTAGGTTTTGCCGGGCTAATTCTACTGGGGGGGATTCTATTATCTTTACCAGTAGCCTCCGCCAGTGGTCAGCCCACGGATTTTTTAACAGCACTTTTCACCTCAACTTCTGCTGTATGTGTTACAGGACTTGTGGTGGTGGATACTGGAACCTACTGGAGTACCTTTGGACAGGTTGTAATCATAAGCTTGATTCAAGTAGGCGGTCTGGGATTCATGACCATGGCTGTTTTGTTTTGGCTAATCTTGGGACGCAAGGTTACCTTTAGAGAGCGACTTTTGATCCAGCAGTCCTTAAATGTAATTGATTTAAGTGGAATTATCAAGCTAGCCAAACAGGTTATAGTTTTAACCCTTACCATTCAAATATTTATAGCCACCCTATTGGCTGTAAGATTTGTTCCAGAGCTAGGGTTGCAAAAGGGAATCGCCTTCAGTTTATTTCACGCCGTATCTGGTTTCAATAATGCAGGTTTTGATTTGTTTGGAGATTTTCGAAGCCTTACCCAGTATACCGCTGACCCCATTGTGAACTTTGCCATAGGTTTGGACATTATTTTGGGCGGGATTGGGTTTACTGTCATGACAGACGCAATTCGATATCGTAAGAGAAAGAAAATCAGTCTGCACTCAAAGCTAGCCCTTTACATAACGGCCATACTTTTACTCTTTGGCATGGTTGTCTTCTTACTATTGGAGTTTAATAATACCTTGGCTTCCCTAAGTTTTGGAGGTAAACTGTGGGCCAGCTGGTTTCAGTCTGTAACACCACGTACAGCAGGATTTAACACCATTGATTTAACGGCCATGCGTCCTGTAACTTTGTTTTTTATTATTCTTCTTATGTTTATTGGAGCCTCTCCGGGTTCCACTGGCGGAGGGGTTAAGACCACTACCTTTGGTATTGTTGTGTTAGCTTTGATTTCGTTGGCACGTGGCAAGGAGGATGCAGAGGTTTTCTACCGCCGAATTTCCAAAGAGCAGGTTTACAAGGGATTGGGGATTATTTTGCTGGCCATGGGCTGGATTATCTTTGCTACATTGTTACTAGGGGCTGTTGAGAAGGCAGATTTTCTTAAAATTTTATTTGAAGTGGTTTCGGCCTTAGCCACTGTTGGACTTTCTGCGGGTCTTACACCAACCCTTTCAGATTTTGGGCAGGTTGTTATCATGTTTACAATGTTTCTTGGACGTTTGGGACCCTTAACTGTGGCCTATGCCTTGGCTACCAAGCAACAGCGTAAACAGCAGTTTCGTTATCCGGAGGAAAGGATTATTATTGGTTAAGGAGGGCTATAGGATATGAAACAATTTGCCGTTATTGGGTTAGGACGTTTTGGTAGTAGTGTTGCCAGAACCCTTTCTAAAATGGACTATGAGGTACTGGGACTGGATGTAAATGAAGAACGTGTAAATGATATTATAGAGGATGTAACCCATGCTGTTCAGTTGGATGCATTGGATGACCATTCATTACAGGCTGTAGGCATTCGTAATTTTGACGTCGTGGTGGTGGGCATTGGTCAGGAGGTGCAATCCAGCATATTGGTAACTTTAATGTTAAAAGAAATGGGCGTCAAAAGGGTCGTGGCCAAGGCTCAAAATGATTTGCACGGCAAGGTTCTTGAACGGGTGGGAGCTGATAAAGTGGTCTTTCCAGAAAGAGATATGGGCATTAAGTTGGCCCATGCGTTGGTTTCCCAAAATATTATGGAGCAGATATCGTTGTCGCCGGAATATAGTCTGGTTGAAATGGCAGCTCCGCCAAATTTTGTTAACAAAACACTGGAAAAGTCCGGCGCCAGGCAACAATATGGTGTCAGCATTCTAGCCATTCGAAGGGGGGAAGATATGATCATCTCCCCGGGGGCCAGTCAAGAAATTTTGGAAGGGGATATTTTGGTGGTCATTGGTAAGAATGAAAAACTACAAAAATTTGATACGGTTGAGGTCTAATGATTACATCTTCTCAAAATTTACGTGTGAAATTGGTTAAAAAGTTGGCCCAACGGAATTTTCGGCAAAAGGAAAGGAAATTGGCGGTGGAGGGCATCCGATTTGTTGAAGAGGCCTTAAGTAGCACCTGGCAAACGGAGATTTTACTTTACACGGATCAGGCCTGCCAGGCTCAACGGGGAAAAATACTGTTGGATTTGGCCAGGGATAAAGGGGTCGAAGTACTGGCGGTGTCAGATGCTATTATGAAGGAACTATCGGACACCGAGACTCCCCAGGGCATGCTGGCGGTACTTAGGCAACCCGATTATACCCTGGAGGATATTATCAGGCCCGATCAAAAGCCCCTGGTGGTGATTGTGGATGGTGTTCAGGATCCGGGAAATCTTGGTACTATTATCCGCTCCGCAGACGCTGCGGGGGCCAGTGGAGTGATCTTACTGAAGGGTACGGTGGATATTTATAACCCTAAAACATTACGGGCTACCATGGGTTCTTTGTTTCATTTGCCAGTGATACAGGTCAGTGATGTTAACGAAGCCTTGGAGTATCTTGCATCCATAGGCGTTACTTTGCTGGTGGGGGAACCTGCCGGTGGCATACCTGTTTTTAAAGCCAACCTCCAAACTCCGGTAGGGATTATTGTGGCCAATGAGGGAGCGGGACCCAGGGAAGAGATATTTCGATATAACCATCAGAAAATAACCATTCCCATGCCCGGATGTGCTGAATCTTTAAATGTTGCCATTGCCACCTCCATTATCCTTTATGAGGCCATCAGGCAGAGACATAAAATTCAGTAAACTTTCTTGTTTTGCTTAAATTCATATGATATAATCAGTGTCGAAAGGTCCCCAAAAAGAGATGAAAGGTCGTGGTTACATGCTGTTAACCGCCGAATTTTTTTGGAACCTGTTCGAAGCAACCGGTTCGGTTACTGCTTATATAAACTATCGCCGACTGGTTTTACATTAATAGTGCTACTGCCATGATGGGGAGAAGTACGTTGATTGTTTCTTCGCAGGGAGAGAGGGTCGAGACTGGAAATCCTCTTAAGAAAAGTCATCGGAAAGTTCGCCCTTGAGCTGCGGTCTGAAAGTATATACATACGAGTAGGTTTCGCCGGTTCTTCTGCCGTTATCAGAAGTGGATAAGTGTTTTTATCCTCTGAGTGGTTCTTTGTAGTAGAACAATCTGGGTGGTACCACGGAGATACTCCGTCCCTATATTTAGGGGCGGTTTTTTATTTATTTTTTGATTTTACAGGAGGATTGTCATGGAGCAGAAATTAAGAACATTAGCCCAGGAGGCACTGGCTGCCTTGGAGAGCGCCAAAACTCCGGAAGCACTTAATGATATTCGGGTTAAATACCTGGGTAAAAAGGGTGAGGTCACACAGTTGTTAAGAGGCATGGGTGCCTTATCAGCCGAGGAAAGACCCCGTGTTGGGCAGGTGGCCAATGAAGTGAGGGCTTCCATCGAGCAGGCCCTTGAGGAGAGAAATGCCCGGGTAAAAGAAGCACAAAAGGAACAAATGCTGGCTGCAGAGACCATTGATGTTACCCTGCCAGGCAACCAGTTTGGTTTAGGTAGAATGCACCCCCTTACCCAGGTTATGCAGGAAATAGAAAGTATCTTTATGGGGCTTGGCTTTAAGATTGCTGAAGGGCCGGAAGTGGAGTTGGATTATTATAACTTTGAGGCTTTAAATTTGCCAAAGGACCATCCGGCTAGAGATATGCAGGATACTTTTTTTATCAACCCGGAGGTTCTTTTGAGAACCCATACATCTCCGGTGCAGGTAAGAACCATGGAAAAAATGGTTCCCCAGGTGCCCATTAAAATTATATGCCCGGGTCGAGTTTACCGCCGGGATGACGATGCCACCCACTCCCCGATGTTCCATCAGGTGGAGGGTTTGGTGGTTGATAAGCATATCACCTTTGCGGATTTAAAGGGCGTTTTGGCTACCTTTGCCAGGCAAATGTTTGGACTGGACACGAAAACCCGTCTGCGTCCCAGCTATTTTCCCTTTACCGAACCCAGCGCAGAAGTGGATATCTCTTGTTTTAACTGTAAAGGTAATGGCTGTCGGGTTTGTAAAGGCAGCGGTTGGTTGGAGATCCTGGGTTCCGGTATGGTACACCCAAGGGTACTGGAGATGTCCGGCTACAATCCCGAGGAAGTGACAGGTTTTGCCTTTGGTATGGGGGTTGAACGGATTGCCATGCTAAAGTACGGCATCGATGATCTCCGCTTATTATTTGATAACGATTTACGATTCCTGTCACAATTCTAAAGTATTTATTCAGGAGGTTTTTTATAACCATGCGTGTTTCTTACCAATGGCTTAAAGACTATGTTGATATTCAAATTACGCCCCAGGAGTTAGCCGATCGGTTAACCCTTTCTGGCTTGGCTGTTGATACCGTCGATGAATTGGGTACTGAAATTGAAAATGTTGTAACCGGACGCATTGTAAAGATAGAGAAACATCCCAATGCTGATAAGTTGGTTGTTTGTCAGGTGGATGTAGGTCAAGAAGAATTGTTGCAAATTGTTACCGGAGCCACCAATGTACGGGAGGGCCATGTGATTCCCGTAGCCCTGGAAGGGGCGAAATTGGCCGAAGGCTTACAGATTAAACGTTCCAAGCTAAGGGGTGTGGAGTCCCGTGGCATGCTCTGCTCCGGACAGGAATTAGGGATGGAAACAAGACTTTTATCCCCAGATATGGCCAATGGCATATTGATTCTGCCCGAAGATGTACCTGTGGGTTTGGATGCTAAAGAAATTCTAGGGCTAAATGACGCTGTGTTGGAATTGGATCTCACACCAAACCGGGGCGATGCCCTTAGCATGATTGGTGTTGCCAGGGATGTAGCAGCTCTGCTAAATACCGAATTGAAAATTCCGGTTCCTCAATTCCAGGAAAATAACGAGAAGATTGATAAACTGGCTAAAATTGATATAGAAGATATTGACTTGTGCCGTCGTTACGTGGGTCGTGTCATCAAAGGAATCAAGATCGGACCTTCACCCATTTGGTTGCAAAATAGACTGCGGGCGGCGGGAATCAGACCCATTAGCAACGTGGTGGATGTAACCAACTATGTAATGTTGGAAATGGGTCAGCCACTACATGCCTTTGACTATGATAAAATAGCCAACCACCATATCATTGTTCGCCGTGCCCAAGAAGATGAGAAGATCATTTCCTTGGATGGCGTAGAACGCACACTAAACCCAGAGATGCTGGCCATTACCGACGAAGCAGGCCCGGTGGCTGTGGCTGGTGTAATGGGTGGTCTGGAAAGTGAAGTTACCGATGCCACAATCAATATCCTGGTTGAGTCTGCTTACTTCCATCCCATCAATGTGCGCCGTACTTCTAAAGCCCTGGGGTTGCGTTCGGAATCTTCCATGCGCTTTGAAAAGGGCATTGATATTAACGGTTGTCTGAGGGCTGCAGACAGAGCGCTGCAATTAATGCAGCAACTGGCTGGGGGCATGGTGGTTTCTGGTACCATTGATAAATTTCCCAACCCCATCACAGAAAAAACCATCCTGTTGAGACCCAAACGGGTAAATTGGGTCTTGGGAGTTGATATTCCCAAACAGGAAATCATGCGGATCATGGAAAGCTTGCAGTTCAGAGTGCAGGAACAGGAAGGGGATATTCTGGTTACCGTACCCACCTTCCGTCCGGATATTAGCGGTGAGTGGGATTTGGTAGAAGAAGTGGTCCGGTTATATGGTTTTAACCAGATTCCCGAAACCTTACCCTTTGGTGCAACCTCCCAGGGCGTCAGGACTGCTGAGCAACAAATGAACTGGGATATGCGCAGGATTATGACTTCCTGTGGATTTTATGAGGTTGTTACCTACGGTTTTGTACATCCCAGGATATTTGATTTAATGAATTTGCCCAAGGATAGCATATTCCGAAACTGTGTAAAATTACAAAATCCCCTTAGTGAAGAGCAGTCTATTATGAGGACTGTGCTGGTTCCCAGTCTATTAGAGGTATTACAGAAAAATAGTAATCGGCGGGCCCAAAGTGGAGCCATCTTTGAAATTGCCCGGGTCTTTTATCCCCAGGAAGGGCAACCGTTACCCGAAGAAGTGCCAGTACTGGCTGCGGTGGCCTACGGAAATACACAAAAAACTTGGAATCAGCCTGCCCGGCCAATGGATTACTATTTCATGAAGGGTGTTGTTGAGCAACTAATGGAAGGACTGGGTGCTGCAAGCACGGCATTCAGTCGTCATCAGGATCCCAGTTTCCATCCTGGTCGTTGTGCCAAGATTGAAGTTGCAGGCCGTATGCTGGGGGTTGTGGGAGAACTTCACCCCAATGTCGTTGAAAACTATGAATTACCCAGTAGAGCTGTGGCCGTGAAGTTGGATTTAAAGGTTTTAGCAGAGGTCAACCGCCCAGTTAAACAATACCAGGGGTTACCTAAGTTCCCCACCATGGAAAGGGATCTGGCTGTTTTAGTGAAACTGGAAGTTCCTGCCGCCGAAATGCTTTCCATTATTCAAAGGGCCGCAGGGGAACTGCTGAAAGAAACCGATATTTTTGATGTTTATCAAGGTTCCCAAGTACCCGAGGGTTATAAAAGTGTGGCCTTCTCCATGAAGTTCCAGGCCAAGGACAGAACTCTCACCGATGAAGAAATTAACGAAAAAATGCAGCGTATCACCAAATCCCTGTTTGCCCAGACGGGAGCAGAGTTAAGAAAATAAGGTAAAAACCAAAAAAATCCAGCAGACATCGTCTGTTGGATTTTTTTGGTTTTATCAACGGTATATTTCTTCCCACTGCTTTGCTATTCCTATCATTTCCTCCCGTAGCCAAGCAGGCTCCAGCACCTCTGCTGAAAGTCCCAGAGGGCAGATAATCCACTCCACCCGTTGGTTGATAGACTTTGCATCATAGAGTAACCTTAGTTTCTTTTCGTTTAAGACCGCCTCTCTTAATGTGGGAAGATATTTGGTCTGGGGGAGCGTTACCCCACCTAGGGTATGCAGATGTCGTGTGAATTCCGCTGCTGCGGCAACCTCCTTGAACTGGGATAAATGATTTTTTAGTTTATACCATAAGTCCAGCAGGTCTGCGTCCTTGGATGGGAATTCTTCAAATAACCATAAAAGATCCAGGGCCTCTCCGGTAGTGAGTTTAACCGGGGCGTAAGGCCCAGAATATACATGAATGAACCATTTAAGACGGGGATCTTTAATCCACTAGATACTCTTCTGGGTCGTCTGGCTGTTCATCAGGAAAGATGGCAAAGTAATGTCCTAAATCGGTGTTGTTTAATATCTCGTTAAGATCCCTTAGTACCTGATCCGCCGGGTAAGTGGTGTATTTCGATAACTCTACTGCACTGAGTCCCTGGGGGTGGGCTTCCAGGGTGTTAAGGATGGCGGAAACCCTCATGAGCATTTTATTGTTCATCGGGACACACCCCTAAACCGTACCGCCAAAGCATACGCCTGGCGGCAAATTCGTTTAGTCCGGCAATTTTATCTTCTAGGACTAAACAGCCCTCCTGTGCTGTCAACTTGCATTGTCCCCGATTATTTTGGAGGCGGCGGGATAAATCCCCCAGCAGTTTTCTAGGTAAGAGGCTAAAACAAAGTCTTCGGGTGGGACAAAGGTATCCTTCAGCAATTCCAAGCGATCCACGCGGTCCAGCCTGTAATTGTAAATGGTACTATTTTTAGAATTGATAGCGATAATATACCGATCCATTCTTTGCCAGTGATATACGATCCCTAGGGGGGATATTTTATAGTTTTGTCCACGGTAATCTATACATACAGCCCGGTGATTGGCAATTGCCTGTTCGACCAATTGGTTAACACTTTCAATCACTTGCTGTCCCGCCTGACCTTGGCCGTGCACGATGATGCGCTGGGTCATTTTTATTATTTCATTGCGCCAGTCCTCGCATTCCCGAATAAGCATCAGGGACAACAGTTTACCTTTGATAACAGACAGCGTATGGGGTAATGGCATTACAGCGGAGATGAGCCTTTATGTGGCTCAAAGTATTATCGTATAACCTTCTCAACTGGTTTCGCTTGGCCTTATTGGATGGCAAAGACGGCCGTGCTGAAGTGCCCACTATCCGCCGTAAAATACTGAATGTACCTGGGAACATTGTAGGCAACAACCGTTACCGCCATATAAAGTTAGCCCCTAATCCCTGGCTGCAAAAGGCATTGAAGAATGCTAAGGAAAAATTACAAGAATTCCTTTGCATACAGGCATGGGTTGCCGTAAGTTCAGGTTAAACAAACTCGAGACTAATAGAATTACCCAAATATGATATCACTGATCAAAAAAAGATGGGTCTTATTAACTGTACCCTAAAATCTAGCTTTTTATTGGAGTATACAGCAGTGATAACGCTTTCCGAGTGATTAGGCACTCGGGCAACATAGCAGCTCAAGCGGTATAACCAAAAATTGGTTATTTTGGAGCTTTAACTTCAAAGGTAAGGAGGTATTTTTTTAAAAACTTCCTGAGTATATCAAATGAAGATGACAGAAGTATAATTGGTGAAATAGAGTACCAAAATGATATAATAAAATAAGGGTAAGTAAATATAATTGTGAATATTCAGATATCACCGATCTGTTGGTGTGTAATATACCAGGGACTTCTGCGATTTCTAAAATCCCTTGGCATCTAAAGGTTAGGGACTTTACTAGAGGCAGGATTTTGTGTAAGATAGGAAAAACCAACCAATTTTAAAGTAATGCTCGCAAAATGTATTTTCATCCTAGGTGTAGTAAGGGATAAAAAGCGCAGGAGTCAAAACACAAAATAATTCCCTTTGGGAATTGAAACAACAAGTCTAATACCAGTAGCGAGTATCCATTCTTCCTCGTCAAAACACAAAATAATTCCCTTTGGGAATTGAAACAAAATATACATAAGTAAATTGGCTGTGGTTAGTTCTTCGTCAAAACACAAAATAATTCCCTTTGGGAATTGAAACTGAAATATGGATTCAATCTTTAGAAGGTGGCACTATATCCGTCAAAACACAAAATAATTCCCTTTGGGAATTGAAACAGCTGCACTGTTATAAGATTCACTGATTGTAGCTGATTGTCAAAACACAAAATAATTCCCTTTGGGAATTGAAACGTATGCTTCTTTATATTCTTAATAACTGTAAATGGTCTAGTCAAAACACAAAATAATTCCCTTTGGGAATTGAAACGCATTATTATATTTGCTTGTTTCTTCCGTTAACCACTTTGTCAAAACACAAAATAATTCCCTTTGGGAATTGAAACACAAATAAAAAAGGTCAGATGACTTCTGTTACATTAACGTCAAAACACAAAATAATTCCCTTTGGGAATTGAAACTGAAAGTGTCAGTATGCATATTCAAGCAATTCAAAAAGTCAAAACACAAAATAATTCCCTTTGGGAATTGAAACATTTTAAAATTATTCATTTTTACCTCCTATTCTGTGACTGGTGTCAAAACACAAAATAATTCCCTTTGGGAATTGAAACGGTATCCACCTTCGGCAGGTGAAACAAAAAAGTGGGCAAGGCCCAGTCAAAACACAAAATAATTCCCTTTGGGAATTGAAACGTATAGCAGAAGTTGGAGTATTACAGCCGATACTGGTAAAGTCAAAACACAAAATAATTCCCTTTGGGAATTGAAACTTGAGGAATGATGGCAGTAACACTGCTTTCTATGCCTGCGTCAAAACACAAAATAATTCCCTTTGGGAATTGAAACTCCTTACCCCTTTAGCAGATATACAGTCATCTTCTTCAGTCAAAACACAAAATAATTCCCTTTGGGAATTGAAACATTACACTATTCTACCTATGTAATTAATTTCCTTTACGTCAAAACACAAAATAATTCCCTTTGGGAATTGAAACTATATTCAACACACCATCCTTTTACCTATCTCGGCAATATGTCAAAACACAAAATAATTCCCTTTGGGAATTGAAACATTTGAAATTTTACTATAAACATAATATACCTCCTCGTATAATAGTAATAGATTCACTGGACAAACCTAATTTCCATAAATGGAATAAGGTGGAGTCCATGTATGAGAACCGGTTCTCGATAACGGGTATCGAGACCAGCTAAAATGATAACCAATTCCACACTGGGTGCAATAATGGTACCAGTCAGTCGCGCGGCTATTGTTTATGTGGATAAGGTCATTGTCTAAACTGAGTCTAAGTACCCTAAATATGGTGGTGATGTTTAGAAAACATACAAGATTATCCACAGTCAATCCCTGATCAGGGAGAGTAGATACTAATAACTACAGCTCCATAATTTAAGATATTGTGATTCTTAATGCCGGCCCCCTGGAGATTTCTTTTGAGGTTTCCTGACCGGGTCGGTTTTCTATTGCCTTTTTTACACTTCCAATTATTGTCTGGCAGTTCAGACCTCCCCATGGGACAATGGGATTAACAGGTTGTTCTCGGGATATTTCTTTCCCTCCTTGCGGACCTTTTGGTACTGCTTAATAAGCCTGCTACCCATGATCCATCATCGATGATCTAACCGCTGGTTGCACCTCTTTCCATGAAGGGGGAGTAGCACCCCGAATTGTCTTCATGTTAATGATGAGTGCTGATGACGAGGCAGCTTTCGATGGTTCCCATGGGCACCCAGGTCTGAGACCAACCTGATTTTTTAGAACAGGGAGGTGATCCTATGTCACAAATGTTGGTGGGAATAGACGTTAGCTTACAGTCTCACCATGTACAATTTATGGATGGAGACGGAGGGGCATTGGCTTCTTTTTCTATTCACAACAATCGGCAGGGGGCCGACACCCTCATTCAAAAGATTGTTGATACATCTGATAGAATCAAAAGTCAATCCCTTCGAATTGGTATGGAGGCAACTTCAAATCTGGGTTGGCACCTTGCTCACTATTTGCAAGAACAGCTTCAAACCACTTGCCCCCAAAAAGATACACAGATTTACGTTCTTAATGCACGAAAAGTGGCCCGTTTCAAAAAGGGGTATGACACCCTCCCAAAGAACGACCGCATCGATGCCTGGGTAATTGCAGACCACCTTCGTTTTGGTCGACTACCTCATGCCATGAAAGACATTATTCAATACGAGGCTTTGCAGAGGCTTACAAGGACACGATTTCACCTGATGCAAAATATCACTCGGGACAAAACCTATTTTCTTAATCAGGTCTTCTTAAAGTTTAGTGGTTTACGCCAGGATAACCCATTTTCCAATCTTTTTGGCAGCACCTGTCTTGCTGTTATCCAAGAACTAGAACCGGAACAAATTGTAGCCATGTCTATGGAAGAACTGGTTGATTTCTTAAAGGATAAAGGGAAAAACCGTTTCGATAATCCGGAGGAAATTGCTCTTTATCTTCAAAAAATTGCCCGGTCTTCTTATCGACTGAACAAGGCGATGGCTGACCCTGTGAATATTTCTTTGGCCACTATGCTTAATGTAATTAAACATATGGAATCGGAAGTGAAAAAACTGGACAAAGAAATCGCCAAAATCATGAAGGGCCTTCCCCAAACTTTAACTTCCGTTAAAGGGATTGGAGATGTTTTTACCGCCGGAATCATGGCAGAAACCGGAGATATCCAACGCTTTAAAGACCATAATGCTCTGGCTAAATATGCCGGTTTAACTTGGAACCAACATCAATCAGGTGAATTTGAAGCCGAAGATACCAGCAGAACCAGGACCGGGAACAAGTATCTTCGTTATTACTTAATTCAGGCTGCTGATTCTGTACGGAAGCATGTTCCTGAGTACAAAGACTTCTACCAAAAGAAATATGATGAAGTACCAAAACACAAACATAAAAGGGCTCTCGTCTTAACCGCTAGAAAACTGGTACGGTTGGTGTTTTCGCTACTAAACACCAGGCAACTGTACACTTCACCAGAGAGGAGGGGGTAACGTCTTTACCCTAAAATCTACTCTCTTTTCCATTTACACCATTTAAAGGGAATTTTTCTTTGCTTAACTGGTGGGCTTATTTTGTATACCCTTTTTTAGGGTATAGGGTACACTTTTGTTAAATTAATTTCCAATTTTTTAGAATCATTCTCTTGACATATCACCGCTGGGCTTTGGTCAAAACACAAAATAATTCCCTTTGGGAATTGAAACAAAAACCGAGTCTTCGAGAATTAACCTACCAACACAGTTTGTCAAAACACAAAATAATTCCCTTTGGGAATTGAAACTAAATTTCTTTTATGTTCCTTCCATCTGCCTAATATATCAATAGTCAAAACACAAAATAATTCCCTTTGGGAATTGAAACCTTGATTTATTATCTTCAGATTCACTATCTGCTCCAGCATGTCAAAACACAAAATAATTCCCTTTGGGAATTGAAACTATCCTAGTGTTTCATTTAAGCATTCAATTTCTTTTGCAAGTCAAAACACAAAATAATTCCCTTTGGGAATTGAAACTTTTCTTCTGCTGTTTTTAATGTCTGTCCTGAAAGTTGTTGTCAAAACACAAAATAATTCCCTTTGGGAATTGAAACAAAAACCGAGTCTTCGAGAATTAACCTACCAACACAGTTTGTCAAAACACAAAATAATTCCCTTTGGGAATTGAACCCTTGATTTATTATCTTCAGATTCACTATCTGCTCCAGCATGTCAAAACACAAAATAATTCCCTTTGGGAATATTTGGATGATAGTAATACAAATTTGTTTTAAGGGCGTGAACACAATGGTTACGCTCTTTTTTTTTGTTGAATAAATACATCCTGCCAGGGTAATACTTAATAAATACATACTTTGACCTTGGGTGAAGTCAATGGCAGAACATAATATATCCAATGAACAGCATTACTTTCCAATTTCTTCTGTGGCAGAAATACTTTACTGCCCGAGAAACTTTTACTACCGGGTGGTTGAAGGGGCAGAAGATTCTAACCACCATCTATTGGAGGGCAAGTTGCAGGAGGAACGGCGGGACGAAAGACAGCGACTGGTTCGGGAAGGTTACCGTCAAGATAGGTCCATTCATGTTTCTTCAGAAAAACTTAACCTTTATGGTATTGTAGATATAGTGGAGCAGGGTAAAGAGATTTACCCGGTGGAATATAAGAAGGGCTTTCGAAAGGAAAGTTTGAATGATGATGTCCAGGTTTGTGCCCAGGCTATGGCTCTGGAAGAAAAACTAGGTCAAGATATTAACCGGGGATATATTTATTACGCTGGGTCCAAAGCTAGGCGTGAAGTAATATTTGATGAAGACTTGCGACTGATGGTAGAGAATGCGGTTGGCCTGGCCAGAAATATTGCTTTGTCAGGGGAGATACCGCCACCACTGGCTGATAACCGTTGTGAAGGCTGTGCCCTGGTAAATCGTTGTCTTCCCTTTGAAGTGAAAGGGATCAAAGAAAACAAGGCAAAGGCAGTTCGCCCCCAACCAGGAATTAACCTAGGCAGGGTTCTATATGTGGACGAACAGGGTGCATCCCTTTATAAAAAGGGAGAACGGGTGCTGGTAACAAAAGATCAAATAAAATTTAAAGATATACCACTATGCAACCTGGATCAAGTGGTCCTTGTGGGGAATGTCAATTTATCTTCCCAGTTAATTAAACTTTTTTTGGGAAGAGGTACAGAGGTCCATTTTATATCCACAAAGGGAAAATACTATGGCTGTCTTCAGGCTGCCCTGTCAAAAAACTCTGTTTTGCGTATTGCCCAGCATCGGGCCTACCAGAAGCAAGAGGAGCGCCTGCTCTATGCCAGTGAATTTGTTCGTGGAAAGCTATCCAATATGCGAACCAATTTATTAAGATATAACCGATCGTTAAATAACCATAGTATTGATGAAGCTGTATCAAGAATAAAAAATATTATCAAAAGGTTGGAGAAGGCCAAAGATCTTAATGAGTTGATGGGTTTGGAGGGGGCTGGTTCCCGAGATTATTTTAGTGTGTTTGGCCTGCTTATTAAGGATAGAGTACCCTTTGATTTTAATAAGCGCAGCAGGCGCCCTCCTGAAGACCCGGCCAATGCGCTCCTAAGTTTTAGCTACTCTCTGCTGTTAAAAGATGTGATCACAGCCGTTCAGGTGGTAGGTTTTGACCCATTTATTGGGTTTCTTCATAGGTCTGATTTTGGTCGACCTGCCCTGGCCCTGGATATAATAGAAGAGTTTCGGCCAGTAGTGGCAGACTCAGTTGTGCTAACGGCTTTAAACAAAGGTGTTATTGCAGAAGGGGATTTTGAGTACAGGATGGGTGGATGTTTTTTAAGTGAAACCGGGCGTAAAAAAATGTATCGGCTTTACGAAGAGCGCAGAAAGGAAATGATTACCCATCCGGTTTTTGGCTACCGTATTTCCTACCTGCGTACCATAGAATTACAAGCACGATTTTTGGCAAAAGTCCTTACTAAGGAAATCGATGGGTATAAACCTTTTCTTGTTCGGTAGACATATGAAACAGTATATTATTAGCTATGACATAACAAACGATAAAAGACGGAATAAAATACGCAAGTTATTATGCGACTACGCTGTACCGGTTCAATACAGTGTTTTTGAAGCGCGGCTGAGTGAAGAGGATTACATAATGTTAAGGCATAAATTATCACGGCTTCTCAGGAAGGACGAAGATAGCATTATTTTTTATTTGCAGTGTTCCAGATGCAGGGATGGTATAATAAGGCTAGGGAATTGCAGCGACCCATTTGGAGACGGGATATATATTGTGTAAGCCATCAAGTATCGCGAACCAATCGTTGTGCACAAAACCGGCTGGTTCGGCGAATTTCAATTAACCGTGTAAAATAAGGGCTTATTACGAAGCCAGCGCCTAAATGACGCTGGCTTTCCCTCCCACCTCAATGACCACTTCTATTTATCTTGTGGCAAAGGTGTGTTATGAAGTATTTAGAACCTATGCAAAATAATCTAAATTTATTAAATATATGCTAAATAAGAAAGGATGCTAGGTAAATTTGTCAAATATGGATATGAAAAAGGGGTGAGAAAGTGATTTATGAAACTATCCAACTAGCTGGTTTACTACATGATATCGGAGTATTTTTTCAAAGAGGTAACATTAGTAATTTAAATAGTTTACAATATTCCGAAATATCAGCACGATTGATAAAATCTTTTAGTAAGCAACTATCAAAAATCTGTGATTCTGAATTGTTAAAAAATCTGATTTTAAATCAATACGAAGATACTGATTTTTCACAGGAAGCTATACCTAAAAATAAAATAAATCTGACCTATTTAATTAGCAGAGCTGATAGATATTCTTCTTCGGAATTAGAGCAGGACACCGTGGAAATATATAATTATAAAAAACGGCCCATGGATGCAGTATTTTGCCACTTGGAAATTGGTAAAAAGGTCCCCCAAAGAATGCAATATTCATTGGCTGAGTACCGCCCGGAGAATGGATTTCCACGAGAAATTATATCTCACACTGAAGGGGAAATTAATAAAATATTAACTGATTTTAGCCTTGAATTTAAAAATATTGTTTCTAACATTAAAAGCTTTGAGTGCTTTTACAACCAACTTTATTCTCTTTTATTGAAGTATACTTGGTGCATCCCTTATAACACACGGGAGAAGATAGCAGACATATCACTATTTGATCATTTAAAAACCACCAGTGCCATCGCAACTTGCCTTTATCAATATCACAACTTTTGCAATGATTATTCTATCCCTTCAATAATAGACGATCAAACCTTTAAGTTTAGATTACTCGTGGGTGACCTTTCCGGCATACAAAGTTATATATTCTCTGGAGCCAATGTTGGGGCAGGGGGAGTAGCAAAAAGGTTACGTGCCAGATCATTTATACTGTCCATGTTGTCAGAGTTAATTTCTTACCAAATTATAAAATCATTTAACTTAACAGTAGCTAATATACTTATGGCCTCAGGCGGGAAGTTTTATATTTTGTTACCAAATACTAAAGAAAGTGTATCCAGGTTAGAAAAACTTCAACAGAAACTAGACAAATACCTGTTGCAGGAGTTTAAAGGTGAGATAGCCCTTAACCTTGCTCATCAGGAGTTAAATGGTAATGATTTTTGTCAATTTGGCAGTGCGGTAAGCAGGCTAAGTAAAAAACTGGCTGTTAAGAAAAAAATGCCCTTTGCTAATGTTATGTATTCTCAAGAAGAATGGAAGGAAGGGCAGTTCATATTTCATGCAGAGGATACCAAAGGGTTAGGAATATGCAAGGGATGTGAAAAAGAGTTTGCTATTCAACAGGTCGAAGATAAGGTGTATGGACCTGCCTGTCTAAGGGATCTAAAAATTGGTCAAAAACTACCTAGGATAAAAAGCTTTGCCTTAACCGATGGGGAAGCAGATATTAAGATTTCTGGCAGTTATGGGATTCGATTGTATGATAATGTTCCTTCGAACACAGATTTAGATATTGTTATTTTAAATGACAACAAAATTGATCCAAATGTATCAATGACAAATCGCTATATGGCAAATTATGTCCCCAATAATCAAGGAATAACCAAAAGCTTCGATGAAATTTGCCAAAATAGTAGTGGGGTAAAAAAACTAGCCTATTTTAAAGCAGATGTGGACAACCTAGGCGGTTTATTTGCATTTGGCTTTAAAGGTGGTTTGGAAAGCGGTCAGAACAAAGATTATGATAGTATCTCAAGGGTAACAACCTTTAGTAGGATGCTGGATTTATTTTTTTCAGGCAGGGTTAACCAATTAGTAAGTAATGAGTTCACTAACTGCTATATTGTATTTTCAGGCGGGGATGATTTGCTGGTAGTGGGTCCCTGGGATGAGATTATAGAGTTTTCCCTAAAGATATATCAGGAGTTCCGTAAATTTGTAGCTTATAACGATAACATTACAATTTCAGCCGGTATTGGACTCGCTAAAAGTAAAACGCCCGTAGTAAAGGCTGTTCAGGTTGCTGAAGATTTACTTGAGGAAGCCAAGGAAAAGGTACTAAGAGGTAACAAAACAGGAAGAAATCAAGTTAGTATATTTGACCGCACTCTAAGTTGGCATGATTTTTCTGCTGCAGTTCAAGAGGGGAAAAGACTGGCTAAATGGATAACTGAAGGGAAGCTGAACAGATCGGACATATGGAAACTTAAACGTTATGATCAAATGTTCCAGGATTTTTGGCAAAACCATAGAGTTGAAGGGCTAAAATACCAGGCATTATTGGCTTACGATATTGGACGGAAAAGAAAGGAGAACAAAGATTGTCAGGAAGTCACCAGGTGGCAGGAGTGTTTGTTTAGCATAACAAACCCTTCATTAATCAACCTGGGTGTTATTACAGATTATGCACTATGTGCAACCAGGGGAGGGAATATCTGATGAGTGACTGGAAAAAACAGTTGCAGGGTTATAAAGATAAACAAGGTAATAGGAACCAACCCCACCAAGGTAAACGAGATAAAAATGATATGGGTTATCAGCGGTATACCACACCAGGATTACCTGATGGCTATTTAAGCAAAGGTTATTTTGATGATCAAGGGTGTCTATTAGAAATACTTTTAACTGAAACAGCATCAAAAATTGCTAAGAGCTTTGGATCAAATATGAACAATAGTCAGTTGAGGAGATTTTATGGCCATGCAAAGACGGCAGAAAAAAGCTATGCATTTTCTGGAGATGAGCGTAAGTTTATAAATGATATAAAAGCACTGGATTCTTTTGTAGCTGAGGCCAAGGGTAAGGATAAAGTTCCTCAGATTTTCTACGATTTTATTAATGTAAATGTTGCTAAGGCGAATTCATTAAAGGATATCAAACAGGGATTCTTGCCTCACTTCCAGGCAGTGGTAGCCTACTTTACCTATCATTATCCTAAGAGTAAATAAAATATCAGGGAGGTATGAATTATGAAGTTACTGAAAACATCAATTATTAAAGGAAAAATAGAGTGTATAACTGGGATGCGGATTGGTGGTAGTGCGGAGGCTATTGAAATAGGTGGAATTGATAACCCTGTTATTAAACATCCTGTAAATAATGAACCTTATATACCGGGGTCTTCTTTAAAGGGTAAAATGCGTTCCCAAATGGAAAAAATTGAAGGAAAGGTGAATGAGAAACCTTGCGGATGTGCAGATAAGGGGTGTATGGTTTGTAGAGTGTTTGGACCCCATAATAGACCTAAACATGACCTTGGTCCAACTAGGATTTTAGTTCGTGATGCTATGCTCAGTGATGAAAGTAGACAAGAGATGATACGTATTATTCAAGAGGGAAAATCTTACATAGAAATAAAAACAGAAAATATTATTGTCAGAACCACAGGGGTAGCCAACCATCCTAGAACTCAGGAAAGGGTTCCTGCTGGAGCAAAATTTGATTTTGAGATAGTAGTGCAAGTTTTTGATATTGACCTTGAAAAAGATGTTATAGATTTTGTGAAGAAAGCCTTGAAGTCGGTTGAAAACTCTTATTTAGGCAGTTCTGGCAGCAGAGGTTATGGTCAAGTTCACTTTACCAAATTAACTTTGGATGGGGAAGAATTTAAGCTGTAAGGAGTTGGGCAATTAATGAAATTATACAAGTTAAAAATAGAGCCCAAGTCCAGCCAGATAACCCCTTGGCATAGTGATACTATCTTTGGTAGTCTTTGCTGGGTACTGGCCCAGAGCAGGGGGCAGGAGAAGTTACGGGATTTTCTTCATGAATATACCGGTAACTGTTATCCGATGGTTGTCTCTAATGGATTTCCCGGAGACTACTTGCCAAAGCCGATGGGAGGAAATACCTTTAATACAAATGACAATAGGATAAAGCAAGAGGCGATTAGGTTAGCCCAAAAGGCTAAGGAAGCTAAAAAGACTAACCTGCTGTCTCTGGAGGAGTTTAACACCATTATTAATAACGGGCAAGTAGAGATAAAACCAAAGGAAAAACTCTATCTTGAAAATGGTGTCATGCACAACCAACTTTCACGACTTACCGGAACAACCTCAGATGGTAGCCTTTATGAATTAACCGAGACCTTTTGGTCTTCTTCCCATATCTCTATCTACTTGGGCATATCCTCTGGTTGGGAAAAAGAGGTATTTACTTTGTTTGAAATCCTGTCTTTAAAAGGATTTGGCAAACGAATCAGTGTTGGGAAAGGTTATTTCAAGATCATGGATTGTACTGAGTTTAAAGATTTAACTATTCCAGAAAGCCCTAACTCCATTGTTACACTTTCTAATTATGTACCAAGATCGCATGATCCTTATTTGGGACAGTACAAAACCTTTGTTAAATATGGAAAATTGGGTCAGAACTATGCTGTCTCAGGCAATCCATTTAAGAAACCTTTGCTAATGATAATGCCAGGTGCAGTTTTCTGGACAGAAAACCCTCAATTTGCCTACGGTAGAATGGTTAAAGGCATTAGCCCATCTTACCCGGAAGTTGTCCAGTGTGGATGTGCTTTGGCGATCCCATCGTATATTGAAAAAGTAGAGATGGAGTGATAGAATGGATATTCTAATTAGTGCAGTGGGAGTCAGAGACCCCTATGCTAAGGATGGGTCTAAAGGTGCAGTGCTTACATTAGTTGATAAACTAAAGCCGGATATTTGCTTTCTATTTGGTACAGACCCAGGGGTAAATGAAGAAGTTGAGAATACCCATCAGAGGGCGCTTCAGATAAAACAAATAGTAAAAGAGAGTGTTAAAATCATATCTATACCAATGGTACTGCCAGACCCTACAGATCACAGGGAGATTTTGTTGTGTTTTGAACAACACCTTAACGAGATTATAACTAAGTATCACACAACAAAACCCCATTACCATGTGAACGTTTCTTCGGGCACTTCTCAGATGCATGCCGCTCTGATGCTTCTTTTTAATGGAAGACGGCTTAAGGCAAAGATTTATCAGGTGAAAGAGCCCCGTTTTGTTAATTGTGAAGCTGAAAGAGTGGCAGAAGTAGATGCTAGTTTTATTGAGGAAGAAAACTATATTTTTCGTGCTAAGAAGTTTTTTTTAAATTTTAATTTTAGTGCGGCCCAGGATGAATTGATAGAATTGGCTCTTTTCACTACCAGGGAAAAACGGCAGAAAAGAGCAGAATTGTTTTCTGATATCTGCCGGGCCTATAAATATTGGGACAGATATGAGCACGAACAGGCCAGAGATATACTAGAAAAGCTGATAGTTGATATTCAAAGGTTTAAGATTAATGAACTGGCTGATATAACCATCCGTCAAATAAATATTCTAAAAAGTATCTGTGCTAATAAGCCACGGGAAACCGTAGCTACAATTAAGGATTTACTTCATAATGCAAACCGTAAGAAAATAATTGGAGAGTATGGTGATTGTCTGAACCGTTATAAACGGCTGATAGATGGACTTGCTGCTTGCAAATGTGGTTTAACAGGGAGCAAAAGGGTTAATGACCAGCCTGTCTGGGTGCAGGATATATTAATCCATAAGAAGAAAAATGATAACCTGTATTATTCAGACTATCTAACTATTTATAGAGAAAAGAACAATAAAGAAATGATTCCTCAATCTTTAAATGATAAAATGTTGTCCTTAAACAGAAGAAGAAATACTTCCTATGTTGCACATGGCATGGACTCTGTTTCAAAACAAGACGCAGAAGAAAGTATCAATATCCTCTGGAAAATGGCGACTTCATTATTCTCAGGAGAAAAGTGGAAAGAATATGAGTTTAGTGCTGATGTGATTTTAAATATTAGTGAATTGCTATTTAATGATCTTTAACGAATGAGGTGACTCTGTGCTTACGGCCTTACAGGTTGAACTAGAAGCGGTTGCTGATGGGGCTTTGCCCGTCGGCAATGCATTATATATTCATGGTCTTTTCTTTCGCTTGCTACAAGAGGTTAATATCAATATTAGTGATTACTTGCACAATGTACAGAGTATTAAGCCGTATACGTTATCTACCTTACAAGGAGTTAAGCAGAACAAAGGTTGGTGTTCTGTCTGCCAGGGAAAAAAATATCGTTTTAGAGCAACTTTTATGCAGGAAGAAGTTTTTTTGAATTTTTATGAAGTTGTCTACTCGTACTATGTAAATAAAAAAACAGTTAAAATAGGCAATATAGATTTTCTTGTTTCGAAGATTGATCTGGAAAGAACGAATAAATTTGAAGATCTAATTGGTAATGAAGTAAACCTTCAAAAATTTGAAATAGATTTTTTATCCCCAACAAATTTTAGAGTTAATGGCATACAGCATATCTTTCCAGATAGTCACACAGTTTTTAAAAGCTATAAAAATCGCTGGAATACATTTTGTCCCAATCATCTTATTTTTCCAGAACATGATTTATCCTTAATATATGATGGTTGCTATTCTGTTAGATACAACTTGCACACAGAAATTATTGAGATGGGGAAATATAAGATGGTAGGATTTAAGGGTACTTGTCGGTATGAGATTAACCCAAAATTAAGCGGTGAACTTAGAGATAGGGCTTCAGGTCTTTTAAAATTCGCTAGATACTGTGGCACTGGTTATAAAACCACAATGGGCTTAGGACAAACAAAGGTATCTTTTATGATAAAGTAAATTTTTTAATTTATCTAAGAATTTTATAATACACCAAAAGTTAGTTTAAATACCCTTTAGCAATTATACTATACAAAAGCCGGGATCTATATCCCCCCTAAATTTTACATTTGCTAAGCAAGCTGCAAAAAAATGAAGGAATTTGATAAAAAACAGCGAATAAACAAACAGCAAAGGATAATAGGGGGGGCAAAGATGTCCAATCAGGCAAATAGGGTGGAGGTCGAAATTTTTGGTGAATACTACACCTTAAAGGGCCATGAATCCCCGGAATATATGCTAAAAGTTGCTCACTTGGTGAATAAAAAGATGATGGAGATAAGCGAAAGAAATCCCATTCTATCTTCCAATAAAGTGGCTGTATTGACGGTTGTTAATCTGATTGATGAACTGCTTAAGCTTCAGGAACAATACAACAATCTGCTGCAAATGATGGACCCGGAAAAAGGAGACTCCAGTAACTCATGAGCAAATCATGAGTTTTATTTTTGGTTCTATTTTTGGGGTATATTATAATAAAGAAGGTTACAGTACTTTAACATAAGTATTTTATATTCTGTAAAATATAGTAGTAATGACAGAACGGAGCGGTGTTATGCAAAATATTGAGGTGGCGTGGATTTTCACCGAGTTGGCTGATCTGCTGGAACTGAATGGAGAAGACATTTATAAAATAAGGGCCTATCGACGGGCAGCAGAAGTAATAGCAAAGGTAGAGGAACCCCTTCAAGAATTGCATCGCCGGAAATTGCTATCCAAATTGCCCGGAGTGGGAAAGGCAATAGAGGGAAAAATAGAGGAAATACTAGAAACCGGAAAACTAGCCAAGCATCAAAAACTTTTACAGGAGATTCCCCTTGGGGTATTGGAAATAAAACAACTGCCTGGTATTGGACCCAACCGGGCAAGGACCCTTTATAAAGAACTGGGCATCTCTAATTTGGCGGAACTGGAACAAGCGGTGCAACAAAGACAGGTGCGCACCCTGAAGGGATTTAGTGCAAAGGTAGAATGGGACATCCTAAATGGTATTGAAATGATTCGCAACCGACGGGGCAGAACCCGTCTCTCTGTTTCCAGGGAATTAGCCGAAGAATTAATAAAATTTTTCAAGCTATTACCCGGTACGGTAGAGATTGAAGTGGCGGGCAGCACCCGACGATGGAAAGAGACTGTGGGGGACTTGGATCTGGTGGCTGCTGCGGAGGAACCGGCTCCCCTGTTGCGGGCCCTTGCCACTCACCCCAGGGTGAAAGATATTCTTGAGGAACAGGAGAATCGTATTCGAGTATATACCTGGTGGGGCATCGCTGTGGACCTGCAGGTGGTATCTCCCTCAGAATTCGTTGCAACGCTGCATCGCAGTACAGGTTCTAAGGCCCACTATGCAAAATTGCAGAAAATTGCAGAGGAGCAGCAGCTAAGACTAAGCCATCACGGCCTGCGGAATCAGCAGGACCATTTTCTGCCCATCCGGCAGGAGGCAGAAATCTATCAAGCACTGGGCATGGCATATGTTCCACCGGAACTAAGGGAAGACAACGGTGAGGTTGAGACTGCCTTAGCAGGCAAGCTGCCCCCCTTGATCGAGCTAGCAGATATTAAGGGTGATTTGCATATCCATACCACCTGGAGCGATTCTGCCCTGGAAATTGATGATATCATTAATAGATGCCGGGAAAAGGGATATTCCTATGCGGCCATTACAGACCATTCTCGGTCCCTAAAAATTGCTAATGGATTGGACTTGGATAGACTGGAGCAGCAGCATCAAATCATTCGGGAAAGGGATCAAGAACTGGCTGATTTTGCCTTGCTTACCGGCGTTGAAATGGATATTTTACCAAATGGGGAATTGGACTATCCCGATGAAATCTTAGAGAAAATGGATGTAGTCATTGGCTCGGTACATATGGGTTTTAAACAGAGTAAGAAAGATATGACCCGTCGCATTACCAAAGCCATGGAAAATGAACATGTGGATATTATTGCCCATATGAGCGGGCGCATTTTGGGAAAACGTGAGCCCTATGATATCGATATGGAGGCGCTCATTGAGACCGCTGCCAAAACAGGTACGATTTTAGAAATCAATTCTTCGCCGGATCGTCTGGATATCAATGAGGTTTATGCCCGGAAGGCCAGAGATATGGGGGTTAAAATCAGTATTAATACCGATGCCCATGATCTTCGACGTTTAGATGAAATGGTTTATGGTGTTGCCGTGGCCAGGCGGGCCTGGTTGGAACCGCAGGATGTCATAAATACTTTGAATATAGAGGATTTACGAGAGGTGCTGCGTTAAATGCAACCGTTACCGGTAGAATTTTATGCCCGGCAGACCACTCTGGTGGCGAAGGAATTGCTGGGAACCCTATTGGTTCACAACAGTGACGAAGGAATTACAGTTGGAAAGATTGTAGAAACAGAAGCCTATTTGCAGGGAGATCCTGCCTGCCACGCTGCCCGGAGGATGACCCCCCGTAACAGTGTTATGTTTGGTCCCCCGGGACGGGCCTATGTTTACTTCACCTACGGCATGCATTACTGTTTTAACGTTGTTACTGCCTCCGAAGGAGTGGGGGAGGCGGTACTGATCCGGGCGGTGGAACCCCTGAAGGGACTTGAACTAATGAGAAAACGCCGGGGCAGAGAGCGGCTTCACGAATTATGCGCTGGTCCGGCAAGACTGGTGCAGGCCTTTGGAATAACCAAAGAACATAATACAAAAGAATTAACCAGCGGACCCCTATACATAGCTGTGTCTTCCGAACCATCGCCAGAAATACATACCACCACTCGCATTGGTATTAAAGAGGGGGCAGACCTGCCCCTGCGGTTTTACATTAAAGATAACAAATTCATTTCTAAGAAATAAGCAAAATGTTGTTGAAAGAGTCTATAAAAACAGTGTTAACGTGAATACAAAAAGTTACAAACTCTCATTTCTAAGAATTGAGGTAAGTTTATAGCAAAACTTGAGAGGAGCATACAAAATATGAAATTACAAGAGATTTATGACCTAGTGATTAAAATGGGCATTGAACACGACCCCAGGGGTCTAGAAGTTGTCCAAAAACAACTGACCAAAGAAAAGAAAAAAATTGAGGACCTGAAAGAGGACGAGAAGAAAGAAGTGGATCAAGACCGTCTCTTTAATCCTTACACCGATACCAGGGTACTGTACGGAGAACTTAACCGTGAAGTAAAAAGAATTTTAGTTGGGGTGGACATGGAAGTGGCAGAAGTTCTGCTGGCCGATCGTTTGGAGGAAAAGGGCAAAAAGATTGATTTGATAATGGCCCACCACCCCGAAGGCAAGGCCATGGCGGGTCTTTATGATGTTATGCATCTTCAAGAAGATCTGTTGGCACAACTGGGTGTGCCTATCAATGTGGCTGAAGGAATTATGGCAGGCCGGATTGCTGAAGTTCGCCGTGGTTTGATGCCTGTGAACCATAATCGGGCTGTGGATGCGGCAAGATTATTAGATATTCCCTTAATGTGCTGTCATACTCCGGCGGATAACATGGTTACCGAGTATGTCCAGAAGAAAATAGCAGAAAACAACTGTGAAACCCTGGGTGACATAGTCAAGGTGTTAAAGCAGATTCCAGAATATGCTGCAGCAGTGAAAACTGGTGCTGGTCCCACCATCGTGGTGGGTTCCAAAGACCGCAGTGCCGGGAAAGTATTTGTAGATATGACCGGTGGCACCAGCGGCTCCGAGGATGCCTATGCCAAACTGTCCACTGCTGGTGTAGGAACCTTAGTAGTTATGCATATTAGCGAGAAACACCGCAAAGAAGCTGAGAAGAACCACGTTAATGTTATTATAGCAGGTCACATGGCCAGTGATTCCCTGGGTATGAACTTAATATTGGATGACCTTGAGAAACAGGGTGTGGAAGTATTAACCTGTTCTGGCCTAATTCGCATAAAGCGCTTTTAGCTTTTAGCTGTTAGACTTTGGTTTAACAAATAGCTAATGGCTAACGACTAAAGCCCACAGTTTACAGCCCAAGGCCCATGACTCACGCCTCATGGCCGTTTAGCTGGCGGCTAAAATTTTTGAGCAAACGCTAACTATTAGGAGGAACCCCCATGACCCAACGACCCGAGCTGCTAGCCCCGGCAGGAAGCTGGGAAGCTCTGGTGGCTGCTGTACAAAATGGAGCAGATGCAGTCTACCTGGGCGGTAAATTATTTAACGCCAGGCAATCTGCCAACAATTTCGATCATGATGAGATGGCCCGGGCGGTGGAATACGCCCATGTTCGTGGGGTCAAAATATATGTCACGGTAAATATACTACTGGCAAATCACGAGTTGGAGGAAGCCTTGGGCTTCCTCCACTTCCTGCATAATACTGGAGTGGATGCTGTTATTTTACAGGACCTTGGACTGGTCAGATTGGCCCGGGAGGTCATGCCGGAACTTCCCCTACACTCCAGCACCCAAATGACAGTCCATAATCTGCCCGGCGTACAGCTTATGCAGCAGAGTGGTTTTGATCGCGTGGTACTGGCCCGGGAGATGGATCTAAAGGAGATTGCGGACATTAAAAAGGAGACCGGAGCCGATCTGGAGGTCTTTGTCCATGGCGCCCTCTGTGTTTGTTATTCCGGCCAATGTCTCATGTCCAGCCTGATTGGTGGACGCAGCGGCAACCGTGGCAGATGCGCTCAACCCTGCAGGCTTCAGTATCAACTGGTGGACGAAGGGGGAAGAAACCTGGCAGATCCTTCTAAAATAGGAGAATACCTGCTGAGTCCCCGGGATATTAATACCAGTGAAATGATTCCCCAGTTAATTGCCGCAGGCATCAATTCTTTTAAGATTGAAGGACGAATGAAGCGACCGGAATATGTAGCCACGGTTATTCGAACTTACCGCAATTTAATTGATCGTGCTCTGGCGGATGCTGTCAATTTCCGGGTGGCAGAGAAAGAGGCCAGGGATTTAGCCCAGATCTTTAACCGTGATTTTAGTCCGGGCTATTTTCTGGGTAATCCCGGTAAGGATTTAATGAGCTACAAAAGACCCAATAACCGTGGGGTACGCCTAGGCAGAGTAAAGGGATTTAACAAGGAAAACAAAACAGTGGAAATTTTATTGGAAGAACCCCTGCGTGTGGGGGATGGCGTGGAAGTATGGGTAACCGAAGGGGGACGCAGTGGCGTAGAAGTTAATCGTATTTTGGTAAAAGGTAAGGAAGTCTCCGCTGCCCAGCCCGGCACTCTGGTGGGGATAGCCATTCCCGGCAAAATCAGGCCCGGTGACCGTGTCTTCAAAACCCATGATGCGGACCTGATGGAAAGTGCCAGGGAAACCTTTACCTCAACCCGGGAAACCCGTAAAATACCACTGCAGTTTTTCATTAGGGCCAGAATTAGCGAGCCTATGTACATGAGGGTGGCCGATGAACAGGGCTTCTCTGCGGACGGATATAGCCAGGAACCCTGTCAGGAAGCCCTGAAGCGCCCCTTAACCAAGGAATTCTTACAGGAGCAACTGGATCGTTTGGGCAATACCCCCTTTGCCCTGGGAGGCTTGGAAACCGATCTGGCTGGCAGCGTGATATTGCCCATGCGGGAGATTAACGAGCTTCGTCGACAAGTATTAACAGACCTGGAACAAAAAAGAGCCAGGGCGGACCGTCGTCCCGGTGTGGCAGAGCACCTGTTTAAGGAACGCCTGCGGGGAGCCATAAAGTCAATCCGACAAACAGACCCACCGGAACCAAGCCCCCGCTTATCCGTCAGTGTAACGGACCTTAGGTCCCTGGAGGCTGCGGTAAGAAACGGTGCTAATATCGTCTTATTTGGCGGGGAAAGTTATCGTTCAAAGGGAGTTGTCAGCGAAAAGGATTTACAGGCCGGATTGGAGTTTTGTCACAAAAACGGTGTCTCTATGCTGCTGAATTCCCCGAGAATTTTGCACGACCAGGATCTTAAAGGGTTCACAGCATTTTTAGAGCGGGTTTTCCAATGGCCTTTGGATGGTATTCTGGTGGGAAACCTTGGACTGTTAAAGATTATTAAGAACTATACCAATAAGCCAGTAATCGGCGATTTTACTCTTAATTGTTTTAACTCCGCAACCCTGCATTATTTCAAGGAGCAGGGGGCTAAAAGGGTGGTTTTATCGCCGGAATTAACCCTAAAACAGGTTGAAGAAATGGCAGCAGTAACGCCCATACCCCTAGAGGTATTAGTTCAAGGGGCACTGCCCCTGATGAATACCCGTTACTGCCCAGTGGGCAGTGTCCTGGGGGGGCTCAGCCTGCAGAACAAATGTGCAGGACCTTGCAATAGGCAGAAATGTGGTTTAAAGGATAGAAAGGGATTGATTTTTCCCTTGGAAGTTGACCAGTATTGCCGAATGCATCTTTTTAATGCTAAACAGCTATGTGTTATTGAAGATGTATTTAGCCTTCTCTTGTCCGGTGTGTCTGTACTGCGGATAGAAGCAAAGAAAGAAAACCATGTGTATGTGGCTAAAACCGTCAATCATTATCATGGGGCCATACAACGGTTTAAACATGGTGTGCGGGATGAAGGAAAGGACAAGGAAGCAAAGGAAGAATTGGAACAATTAAGTCTTTCCGGTATTACCAAAGGCCATTATTTCAGGGGAGTTATTTAAGGAGTATTTATGGAAAGAACAATCAAGCGTTTAGAGTTTGATAAGGTGTTAGAACGATTGGCAAGCCATGCCCAATCGGAGTTGGGCAAACAAAGAGTTGAGGAATTAAAGCCCAGCACAAATATGGAAGATATTAAGCGCTGGCAGGCAGAAACCAGTGAGGGCAGGGAATTACTACGGTTAGACCCATTGGCGGAGCTTGCCGGCTGGCATGATATTCGGCAGGCGTTAACTAGGGCTTCTCGCTATGCTGTGCTTTCTGCCGAGGAATTATTTGCAGTGGGCGAAACCCTGGCAGCTTCCCGGCAAATAAAAAAATTTTTCTCTGAGAAAACAGACCGTTATCCACTGCTTTCAGAGTTGGCGGAGTCCTTAACCAATCAGGCCCAATTGGAGAAAAATATCCTGCAGGCGGTTTTGCCTGGAGGAGAAATTGCGGATGATGCTTCGCCGGAATTATTGCAAATCCGTCGAGGTATTCAGCGCTCCCAAAACAGAATAAGAGAACGAATGGAAAATATCATTCGTTCCAGTGATAATCAAAAATATTTACAGGACCCTATTATAACCATCCGCAACGATCGCTATGTGGTGCCAGTAAAACAGGAATACCGCAATCAAATTCCTGGTATTGTCCATGACCAATCTGCCAGCGGAGCCACGCTGTTTGTGGAACCCATGGCGGTGGTGGAGGCCAACAACGAAGTTCGACAACTGGTGGCAGCAGAAAAGCAGGAGATTCAAAGAATTCTTGGCCAACTATCCCAGGAGGTCAGTGGGGTACACGAGGATATTTCCATTGCTCTGGAGACTCTGGGAGATTTGGATTTTATTATGGCCAAAGCTCGCTACAGCCTTAAATTAAATGCCTGGAGTCCAAAGATACTGGCAGGGCCAATGATCGATATAAAAAAGGGACGTCACCCGTTATTGCCCGGTGATGCCGTACCGGCAACCATATCCCTGGGGAAAGCCTTTAAAACGTTGGTTATTACCGGACCCAATACTGGCGGCAAAACCGTTACCCTGAAGACAGTTGGTTTGTTTTCTCTGATGACCCAGGCTGGCTTACACATTCCTGCGGAAGCGGGTACTGAAATGGGTGTGTTTAAACAGGTTTTTGCCGATATTGGGGATGAACAAAGTATTGAACAGTCCCTTAGTACCTTTTCTTCCCATATGACGAACCTGGTTCGTATTTTGGATAGGGCCGGGGAGGGCTCCCTGGTTTTGATGGATGAATTGGGAGCGGGCACAGATCCCACAGAGGGTGCAGCCCTGGCCCGGGCAATTTTGGAAGAACTCCATCAGCGGGGTGCCTGTACCCTGGCCACCACCCACTATAGTGAATTAAAAAACTATGCCTATGCTACGCCCGGGGTGGAGAATGCCAGCGTAGAATTTGATGTAGAAACACTACGTCCTACCTATCGCCTGCTAATTGGTCGACCTGGACGTAGCAATGCCTTTGAAATTTCTGCCCGGTTAGGTTTGCGTAGGGAGATTATTGAGAGTGCTCGAGGGTTTCTAACCACCGAACAGGTAGAGGTGGCTGAGTTAATCTCCCGGTTGGAAAAAACCCAGCAAGCTGCGGAAAAGGACCGGCAAGAGGCCGCATTATTAAGGCGGGAAAGTGAGCAATTAAAAGAACGGTATCATGCCTTAGAACAGGATCTGAGGGCTAAGAAAGAAGCCATTCTAGTTAAGGCCCATGAGGAAGCCAGTCGAATGGTTCGCCAGGCTCGGTTGGAGGCAGAGGATACTGTAAAAGAATTGAGGTCCCGGTTAGCGGAAGAAAGTGCCAAGAATCGGGAGCAAGCGATCCATCATGCCCGCAATAAGCTGCAGCAGGTTACCAGCAAAGTGGCGGCTAAAACTCCGAAGCGCACGGCAGATGGGGAAATACCCAGGCAAGTTAAGCCAGGTGAAGAAGTCTTTCTGCCCAAGTACAATCAGAAGGCCTATGTGGTGGGTGTTTCCGGTAATAATGTGCAGGTACAGGTTGGTATCATGAAGATGTCTGTACCAATGCAGGAGTTGCGCACTGTAAAAGAAGTCAAAGTAACCTCTGGTCAAAGCAAGGTGGGCCAGGTGCTAATGGATAAGGCCCAGCATATAGGAACCAGCCTTGACTTGCGGGGCATGACCGCAGATGAGGCTATGTTGGAAATTGAAAAATACCTGGATGATGCCTTCTTAGCAGGACTCAGTTCTGTTACCCTGGTACACGGCAAAGGAACTGGCGCCCTGCGAACTTCTGTGCAAAGGGAATTAAAAAACCACCCCCGGGTAAAGACTTTCCGGTTAGGAGAAGCCGGTGAGGGAGGATCAGGAGCCACGGTGGTTACATTAAAGTAATGAGTGGAAGGCCCTTACCGATTGTAGGGGCCTTTCCAATTTGTAAGTAAAATGTAATCTTCTTATTGTTGACAGTAATTCGCCAGGGAGTATAATTTATACTATACAAAAAAGGTATAGTATAAAAATAACCGAGATATTGACAGCTTATTACAAAAACCTGAAATCAAACCAAAGAACGATGCAAAGACCCGGCTAACCGTTATACTTAGAAAAGGAAAGGAGGGGGCGGGAGTTTAATTAGCTAGTACAAAAAGAAATTTTATTGGTAGGGGGGAGAAACATGAGTGAACTTTTACTTGCCAGATGGCAATTTGGTATAACTTCGGTTTATCACTTTCTTTTTGTACCATTAACACTGGGACTCTCGGTTCTGGTTGCCATCATGGAAACCATGTACGTGCGGACCGGCAATGAAATCTATAAAAAAATGACAAAGTTCTGGGGTAAATTATTTCTTATAAACTTTGCCATGGGTGTTGTTACCGGTATTGTGCAAGAATTTCATTTTGGCATGAATTGGTCAGAATATTCGCGTTTTGTGGGAGATATCTTTGGGGCACCCTTGGCCATTGAGGCATTGCTGGCCTTCTTTATAGAATCGGTTTTCCTAGGTGTCTGGGTCTTTGGGTGGGATAAATTGCCCAAGCAATTACATGCCCTGAGTATCTGGTTGGTGGCCATTGGCGGCAATCTGTCTGCCCTTTGGATCTTAATTGCCAACTCCTTTATGCAAGCACCTGTGGGTTATGCCATTCGTAATGGCCGAGCAGAAATGACAGATTTCTTTGCTTTAATCACCAATCCCCACGTGTTCTACCAGTTTCCGCATACCGTACTGGGGGGATTTGCCACTGGAGCCTTCTTTGTTATCGGGATCAGTGCTTATAAGCTATTGCGTAAAAAAGATCTGGAAGTTTTCCGAAAATCCATGCAGATCGGATTAATCTTTGGACTTATAAGTGTATTTTTAGTGGCTAATGTGGGTCACCTGCAGGGACAACATTTAGTAGAAACCCAGCCCATGAAGATGGCTGCAGCAGAGGCCCATTGGGAAACCGCTAAACCAGCCCCCTTTGCAGTGCTGGCTGTGGTGGATGAGCAAAACCAAAGAAATTCCTTTGAAATAACCATTCCAAGACTTTTGAGTTTTCTTTCTTATAACAACTTTAGCAGTGAAGTGAAGGGACTGAAGGATTTACAAGCAGAAGCAGAGGCCCAGTATGGACCGGGCAATTATATACCGCCGGTTTCCTCAATCTTCTGGAGCTTCCGCATCATGGTGGGTGCTGGCACTTGCATGATATTCATAGCACTGGTCGGTCTTTATCTGTGGAAAAAGGGAACTCTGGAAACCAAACCATTGGTTCTAAAGGCATTGCTCTGGTCCATTCCCTTGCCCTATATTGCTAATTCCACCGGCTGGTTTATGGCAGAGGTGGGACGGCAGCCCTGGATTGTTTACGGCTTACAAAGGGTAGAGCAGGCAGTATCACCCTCTGTATCTGCTGGAGAAATACTTGTCAGCTTAATTGGCTTTACAATAATTTATGGTGTGTTGGCCATTGTGGATGTATATTTATTGGTTAAGTTTATTAAGCAGGGACCTGAACAACCGACCCTTTCTAACCACTTGGAAAGCAACGGTAAGGGGGTGTCTTTATGGACTTAAATATTCTCTGGTTTATTCTGGTTACAGTCCTGTTTATCGGCTTCTTCTTTCTGGAAGGCTTTGATTACGGGGTAGGGATTTTGCTGCCCTTCCTTGGTAAAAATGATACCGAGAGACGAATTATTATCAATACCATTGGTCCGGTTTGGGATGGCAATGAAGTTTGGTTAATAACAGCCGGTGGGGCAGTTTTCGCGGCCTTTCCCAATTGGTATGCAACGCTGTTCAGTGGTTTCTATCTGGCTTTGTTTTTAATTTTGCTGGCTTTGATTGTTCGTGGTGTGGCCTTTGAGTTTCGGAGCAGCGACAGGAGCCCGGCCTGGAGAAAGTTTTGGGATAACATGATTTTTTTGGGCAGTTTTATATCTGCATTATTATGGGGGGTAGCTGTCACCAATTTGCTGCAAGGGGTACCCATTGACGGCAATATGCAATATGTAGGAGGTTTCTTCGATTTAATCAGCCCCTACACCCTGGCGGGTGGCTTAACAACTTTGTTGGTATTTATGTTGCATGGTGCCCTTTTCCTATCGCTGAAGACGGAAGGTGAGTTGGTGGAACGGGCCCGGGCTGTGGCTACTAAGATTAGCTTAGTGGCTGTGCCGGTGGTGCTGCTCTTGGCTGTATTAACGTACTTAAAAACGGATCTCTTTGCCAAGGCCGGTGCTGCTGCTGTATTTCTGCTGTCCGCTGGATGTTTGCTAATTGCTATACTAATGCTGCGCAAAGGCAGAGAGGGATGGGCTTTCATTTGCAACAGCCTGACCATTGTTTTGTTTACAGTTTCTATGTTCTGGGCCATGTTCCCCAGATTGATGGTTTCAAGCTTACAGCCAGACTGGAGTCTTACTATTTACAATGCCTCTTCCAGTCCGTACACTTTAAAGATCATGACATTTATCGCCCTGACCATGGTACCCATTATCTTACTTTACCAGGGTTGGACCTACTGGGTGTTCCGCCATCGGGTAACAGAAAAACACCTGCATTATTAAGAAATAAACAGTAATGGGGCAAGGGTTGCCCCTTTTATTTTTATTCGCTGGTCCCTATCCATAAATAGGCATGAGGTGCAAAGGACCTATGATAGATAAAAGACTATTAAAAGAGGCAAGAAAAGTACGTCTGTTCCTGGCCCTTACCATAGGCCTTGGCATAGCCACCGGACTGCTGGTGGTTCTCCAGGCAAAGACCATGGCCAGCATTGTAAGCCAGGTATTTATCGAAAATGCTCATTTGGCCCAGGTGCAAAGCCCATTGCTGCTTTTGCTGGGGTTCATGGTTAGCCGGGCCTTTTTGGCCTGGTTCAGTGAGGTCAGTGCCCATCGGGTGGCGGCTCTCATCAAAGGGGATCTCCGCAGAAGATTACTGCAGCATCTTTATGACCTTGGACCCATCCATGCCCGGGGCGAACGAACCGGTGAATTGACGAATCTGATGCTGGAGGGTATTGAATCTTTGGAGGATTACTTTGCCAAGTATCTACCCCAACTGGTATTGGTGGCTACGGTGCCCTGTATTATTCTAGTTTTTGTTGTGCCCATAGATCTAGCTTCAGGGCTTATTCTTTTATTTACTGCCCCCCTGATACCTTTTTTTATGATTCTCATTGGCAAATGGGCAGATCACCTGACCAAACGTCAGTGGAGCCTATTAAGTCGGTTGAGTGCGCATTTCTTGGATGTCCTGCAGGGGCTTGCCACTTTGAAGCTATTTGGCAGAAGCAAGGATCAAATCCGTATTATTGGCAGACTTAGTGATGATTTTCGACGCACCACCATGGGCGTGTTGCGTGTGGCCTTTCTCTCGGCCTTGGTGCTGGAACTCCTTTCCACCATCAGTACAGCTTTGGTGGCAGTGGCATTGGGGTTACGTCTTGTTTACGGCCATATTTCCTTTGAAAGTGCTTTTTTTCTAATATTACTGGCACCGGAATTTTATTTGCCCCTGCGACTGCTGGGTACCCAGTTTCATGCCGGGATGAACGGGGTTCAGGCGGCCAACCGCATATATGAGATTTTAAATAAACCGGCCCCCCGAAATATTTCTGGTATAAAAGTAGAAAAGCCAGAAAAAATCCACCTATCTTTGCGGGAGGTTCATTTTTCCTACCATGAAGCATCACCCATTTTGCAGGGCATATCCTTTGATCTTTGTCCCGGACAAAGGGTGGCCTTGGTGGGACCCAGTGGAGCAGGGAAATCCACCCTTGTGAATCTTCTCATGGGCTTTATTCAACCAACCCAAGGTACCATTGAGGTTAATGGCATTCCTTTGGAAAATTTAGCTGGCAATGCATGGCGGCATATGATTGCGCTGGTGCCGCAAAATCCATATATTTTTTATGGAACAGTGGCGGAAAATATTTTACTTGGCAGGCCCCAAGCAACCATGGATGAGGTAGTGGATGCAGCCAAAAGGGCTGAGATCCACGATTTTATTAAGGATTTGCCCCAGGGTTATGCTACGCCGGTGGGAGAACACGGGTTGAGGCTTAGTGGAGGTCAGGCCCAGCGTCTGGTCATAGCCAGGGCATTTTTGAAAAATGCACCTGTTTTAGTGTTGGATGAGGCTACCGCTGGTTTGGACCCGTTTACAGAACTGGCCATTCAGGAAACCCTAGAGCAATTAATTGTGGGACGTACGGTTTTGGTGATTGCCCACCGATTAGCAACTGTCTATGGAGCCGAACGTATTTTGGTGCTGCGAGAAGGTAAATTAGTGGAGCAGGGACAGCACCAGCAGCTGATGGCACAACAAGGAGTCTATTACGACTTAGTGAAAGCCTATAGGGGGGAGAAAGGATGAAAAGGTTACACCAATTACTGAGCTTGCTGCTCCCCCATTGGCTGCCAATGCTATGGGCTGTGCTGCTTGGTTTCCTCGCGGTTGGGAGCAATATTGGTTTATTGACAACCTCGGCCTATCTGATCTCCAGAGCAGCGCAGCACCCACCTGTATTGGACTTGATGGTCGCCATCGTGGGCGTTCGATTCTTTGGTATAGCCAGAGCAGTATTTAGATATTTGGAACGGTATTTCTCCCATGATGTTACCTTTCGTGTGCTGAGTAATATGCGAGTCTGGTTTTACAAAGCCATAGAACCCCTGGCCACCAGCCAATTGATGCACTACCATAGTGGTGATTTACTGAGCAGGATTGTTTCAGATGTTGAGACCCTTAAGAATTTTTACTTGCGGGTTTTGTCACCGCCCCTGGTGGCCTTATTAACATTGGGCGTTGTCTTTTTTTTATTGGCCTGCTTTGATTTAAGGATGGCCTTTATATTCCTGGCTTTTTTTATTGGGGCGGCAGTGGTTGTTCCAATATTTATAAGGGCATGGGGACGCCGGAGCGGACAGGGAATTCTAGGGTCCAAGGCACAATTAAATACCTGCCTGGTGGATGGCATACAGGGCATGACGGATCTGTTGTCCTTTGACCAGCAAGGTCGCCAGTTGGAGAAAATTGATAAGACAAATGACAATTTATCCAAGCTGCAGGGTCGATTAGCCAAAATCAATGGGCTAGCTGGTTCTTTAACTGGGTTATGCATGAATCTTGCCATGTGGACGATCCTGGTAATGGCTATAATAAAGGTGGAGCAAGGGGAATTACCAGGGGTTTATATTGCTATGCTGGCCCTTGCTACATTAAGTGCCTTTGAAGCTGTAACACCCTTGCCCTTAACCTTTATATACTTAGAAGAAAGTATGTCAGCGGCTAAAAGATTATTTGAACTGGCCGAAACAGAAAACTATTCCCCCAGCCGTAAGGATGAGCAGTTTGTTCCCAAAGGCTATGAAATAGAGTTTAACAACCTACACTTTCGATATTCTGCCAAGGATCCATGGATATTGCGTGATGTCAGTTTTACAATTCCCCAGGGACGACGGCTAGCCATTGTTGGTCCCAGTGGTGCCGGAAAAAGTACACTGGCCAATTTATTGCTGGGATTTTTTGATTACCAGAGGGGGAGTTTGCAACTGGGTGGCAGAGAAGTAAGGGATTATCATCAGAGCAAGCTCATGGCACATATGGCTGTGGTTGCCCAACGCACCCATTTGTTTAATGCCACTGTACGAGAAAATATATTATTGGCCAGACCCGGGGCCAGTGAAAAGGAAATGATACAGGCTGCCCGGCGGGCCAGAATCCATGATTTTATCCTTACTTTGCCAGAAGGTTATGATACCTATGTGGGTGAGGGCGGCTTAAAGTTATCTGGTGGACAAAGACAACGTGTGGCCATAGCCAGGGCTATTTTAAAGAATGCTTCGGTGCTGATACTGGATGAAGTTACTGCTGGTCTAGACCCTGTGGTTGGGCGAGAGATAATGCAGGATCTTTTTCAATTGATGAAGGATAAAACCTCATTGGTTATCTCACATCACCTGGTGGGCCTGGAGTGTATGGATGAAATTCTTGTGCTTGTGGAAGGAAAGGTGGTCGAAAAAGGCACACACTCACAATTACTGGAACAAGGTGGCGTCTATGCTAGAATGTGGCAATTATCCGTTAGATAGTGGATTTTATGACTGCTGTAAATTGTAGCAGTTTTTGATGTGCATAAGGACACAAGCGACTATGTGTTGGATAGGTTTAACAAAAACAAGAACAAAAAAGATAATATAAAGAAAAAAGCTGTATATATGTCATATTCCAGACTTAACTCATCCAAATGGTGTATTAGTTATTATCACGTCAATTGCTGTTTGCCTATTTATGGAGTTATGATAGGGCTTGTGTTATTATTTCAGCAGATTGAGGTGTATTAGTTGATTACAATGATCGAAGGGCCTTAAAAGAATCGTTCTTTATTAGCGAATGAATCTAAAAAGGACGGTTATAGACAATGCAATCAGGAGAAGAACAGCTTTCGTTAGGAAAATTTCAATTTTACGGTCGAATGCAAGGCTATAGCCTGGAAGCTTTTCGAAAAGACATTATTGCCGGAATTATTGTAGGGGTTGTGGCAATTCCTTTGGCATTAGCCTTTGCCATTGCTTCAGGAGTAAGACCGGAGTATGGCATTTATACTTCTATCATTGCCGGTGCGTTGGTTGGCATATTTGGAGGCTCGCGTGTACAAATTGCAGGTCCTACCGGAGCCTTTGTACCAGTATTGCTTTCGATAGTGATGCTGTACGGGTTTAACAATCTACTTCTAGCTAGTCTTTTATCTGGTTTTATGCTCATCTTAATGGGTGTTACCCACATGGGTACCTTGATTAAGTTTATTCCCCGACCAGTAACAGTTGGTTTTACTGCCGGTATTGCTGTTATTATATTTACTGGACAAGTGGATACATTCCTTGGTTTGCAAGGTGTAGCTAAACATGAGTATTTTATTCAAAATGTCTTGGAACTTACCAAACATCTTCATACTGTACAGGTGTCCAGTATCATTGTAGCTCTGGTTTGCCTGTTTTTCTTAATATTTACTGATCGATATATTCCCGGCGTTCCTGGCCCGTTGGCAGGTATTCTGGTATCAACTCTGGTAGCTACATTCTTTTTTGGTGGTGCAATAGAAACTATTGGCTCAAAGTTTGGCTCTATTCCCGCCGGTTTACCGGAATTCCGTATACCTAAAATGAGTCTGAATGAAGTTTATAAGATGATTGGACCTGCCTTTACTATCGCAATGTTGGGCAGTATAGAGTCCTTATTATCCTGTATGGTTGCTGACGAAATGATAGGAAATAAACATAACAGTAATAAAGAATTGATTGGCCAGGGGATTGCAAATGTTATCGCACCTTTATTTGGAGGTATTGCTGCCACCGGTGCCATAGCCCGTACAGCCACCAATATTCGAAGTGGCGGCACAAGTCCGGTATCTGCAGTGGTGCACTCCCTAACTGTTCTTATACTAATTATTACCTTGGCACCTATGGTTTCACAAATTCCCTTAGCCAGCATGGCTCCTATCTTAATGATTGTGGCCTGGAATATGAGTAGCAAAAATGAAATTAAACATATATTAAGAACCACCAGAAGTGATTCAACAGTGTTGATAACCACATTTTTATTAACTGTTTTTGTTAATTTAACCGTTGCGGTGGGATTTGGTTTATTACTGGCGGTGGCTTTATTTATTAATCGTATGAGTGATACCATGTCTGTTCAAAAAGTGCTACCTGACCATAACGGAAGAGAAAAGGTTACTTCGAATGTGGTTTCACCTATACACGATTGCCCTCAAGTAGCTATCTTTACGATAAATGGTGCTCTTTTCTTCGGGGCGGTGGAAACCTTTGAGCAAACATTGACAAACTGTCTGGCCGCCAGGCCCAAGGTATTAATTTTGCGGATGGGTAATGTATTCGTAATGGATGCTACGGCAGAAGTGGTTTTGGAACATATCGTAGATCATTTTCAAAGGCAGAAGGGCACCATCTTAATATCGGGCTTAAAAACCCAACCGAAAAAAGTTCTTAAAAATTCTGGCCTCTATGATAAAATCGGCAAAGAGCACTTCTTTGGAGGCACCGGGCTAGCCATTTCCTATGCTTTAACAAAAATCAGTGCAGAAAAATGCCGTGGCTGTAGTCATAATGCCTTTTACGAATGCTCCAAACTATCGATCAGAGATGTGGGTTAAAGCTGTGATTTTATGTGGCAGCTAATTATCGTTGGATTTTTTTGTCAAAATAAAGAAGGTTATTGGGCATAAGTGGCTAATTAATTAGTTAAACAATATATTGGAAAGGATGATTAGTGATTCACCGCTTAGGTAAAGTGCAAAAATCAATAGCATCATTTTTATGTGCAGGACTACTGGCCCTATCTGTACCCGCAAGTGCTTTCGCAGAGAATGAAGTGAATATTGTTATTGATCAGACGCCCATTGTGATTCCTGCCGATGATCAGCCGGCCATTGTATTAAATAGCAGGACCTTTGTGCCCTTACGGGTTATCAGTGAGAATCTTGGTACCACAGTTCAGTGGTTACCGGCTACAAAGCAGGTTGTTATTATTACGCCCAAGGTCACATCTACGGTAATACCAGATCCTTCAATGATGGATCAAGGGGTTATAGAAATTGTTGTTGATGGCAAGGTTTTAAAGGTGTCTCCAGAGGAGGGTTTGCCCTTTATTACAGATAAAAACAGAACCATGGTCCCCTTTCGGGTTATCAGCGAGGCCTTAGGTTGTGGTGTTCAATGGAAACAGGAGAGCAGGACTGTGGAAATTAAAAGACCCGTTGTAACACCCACTCCCCCGACAGAAAAACCAGAGGTGGTTAAGCCGGAGCCATCCCTGGCAGATATTGAGGTTCTTAAAGAATTAGCCGGTTATAAAACCAACCTGAGGTTGCTGGATAGAACGGTTATTAATTCCAGTGATCTGTTGAATATGGATGCAGCCAATTTCAGTGCTGAACAATTAAAACAGTTTAGAACCTACCGGGATCAGTTGAAAAAATATGGTGCAACCCTCGAACTGCCGGATGGCACTGTGGTAAACACTGCTGAACTATCCATATTTGGGCCTTCTATTGCCACTGCTGATCAATTGAGAGCATGGATAGCCGCAGAAACACCACGCATGCAGGCTAAGATGGCGCAGCTTAACAGAGAGTTTGTACCCATTCCGGATTTAGCAGAGCTTTACATCAAAATTGGCGAAGAATATGGTATTCGCGGCGACCTTGCCTTCTGCCAGGCAGCCAAAGAAACCCATTATTGGCAGTTCACCGGAGATGTGCAGCCCTGGCAAAACAATTATTGCGGCTTATGGGCCACCGGCAGTCCTTTAACCGGCCAGGAATCCTATAATGGAGCAGATTCAGAATTTGTTCGTTTTGAGGAAGGTGTGCACGGTGCAATATTTGCGTCACCGGAAGCGGGTGTGGAGGCTCACATACAACACCTTTATGCCTATGCCACAAAACGACCCTTGCCTGATGGCAAAGTATTGGTGGATCCTAGGTTTAATTTAGTAGCAAAGGGAAGCGCAGCTACCTGGCAGGGTCTCAATGCTCGTTGGGCGGTACCGGGCACCACCTATGGCCAAAGTATTATACATGACTACTGGCAACAAGCCTTATCTAAGTAATATACCACATCCTTTCGCAGTAAATAATGGTATAGTTAATTGCTTTATGTTATGAGGCAGGACAACAAATTGACATTATCTGACAGAGTAAAAATTCAAAAGAAAATAGGCATATGCCAGATATTAAAGCAATTCATCCTCATTAGCTTATAATATGAGATAATTACCAAAATACATTTTGTATAATTGGTTGACGTTTTAGACTATGTTGTATTAAAATTTAAACAGAATTGAATATAATGCCTCATCTTAGTGAAAGGTGAGGTAGAGGTTGCGGGCTATTAAGATTACTTGAGGAGAAACTGGGAGAGTTGATGACCCTTAAGGAAAGGAATACCTGCCGAAGCAATTTGATTTTCTCGGTTAAATTGCTGGGGTTGCATTAAATAAATGCAGCACTGTCACAGACAATATTCCTTCATGTTATCTGTGGAGCACTATCTTACTATTAAGAAGGAAGGGGGCATTGAGCTATTTTAAAAGCAACTAGTGTCAATTTCTAGTTGTTTTTTTGTTTAGATAAAGGAGACTTACAAAGGAGTTATAATTATGGATTATCAATGGTTGTCGCTTATACCGCCAGTTCTGGCAATTGGATTGGCCTTATTTTCAAAAAAGGTAATTCCTTCTCTAGCCATCGGTATTATATCTGGTGCCTTCATTCTTAGTAATTACCAGCCTGTGGCGACGATAACAAAAGCCCTAGGCATGATGACCGAAAAGGTAACGGATAGTTGGAATTTATGTATTTTAGGCTTTCTTGTCATCTTGGGAATATTAGTACATTTGGTAACAGTAGCCGGCGGTTCTGCGGCCTATGGAAAGTGGGCAGCTACCAAAATTAAAACCAGATCCGGTGCTAAATTATCTACCTTCTTTTTAGGTATTCTCATATTTATTGATGATTACTTTAACAGCTTAACAGTGGGTACCGTAATGAGACCCGTAACTGATAAATATAACATTTCCAGGGCAAAGTTGGCATATGTTTTGGATGCCACAGCAGCTCCCATCTGCATTATTGCCCCTGTATCCAGTTGGGTAGCCACCATTATGTCTACCATGGGAGATAAATTTAAAGCCACGGGACTTGAGATGGAACCATTTTCAGCATTTCTAATGACAATTCCCTTGAACCTTTACGCCATATTGACCATAATAATGGTGATTTTGGTTAGTCTATATAAATTGGATTTTGGTCCTATGCTTACCCATGAGGAAAGGGCTGTGAATGAAGGGGACCTAGGTGTTTTAACGGTTGTAGCCAATGAAGAAGAAAAAGTTAGCGATAAGGGCAAAGTTATGGATTTGGTGGTGCCCATTGCAGGGTTGGTAGTATTTGTTCTAACCGCTATGGTGTATACAGGTGGCTACTTTGACGGTGGTGTGTCTGTTATCGGTGCCATTAAAAATACCGATGCAGCAAAATCTCTGCTATATGGTGGCAGTGCAGCTTTGGTCTTAAGTTTACTAATGTTTCTCCCCAGGGGAGTTGTTACGGTTGGGCAATTACCTAAGGCAGTATACGGCGGCTTTATGTCCATGCTACCTGCTAATTTAATTTTGATTTTTGCCTGGACAATTGGTGGTATTATTGGCGAGTTAGGTACTGGTGTTTATTTGGCAAACCAATTGGGTGATAAATTACCCTTCTGGGTCTATCCGTCCCTTGCTTTTATACTTTCTGGTTTTATGGCCTTTGCGACGGGGACTTCTTGGGGTACCTTTGCTATTATGATCCCCATTGCCATTGACTTGGCTCTGATTGTAGATCCCCAATTATTAAGTATATTAATGGCATCTGTTTTAGCTGGCGCAGTTTATGGAGACCACTGCTCACCTATCTCCGATACGACAATTTTATCTTCCACTGGTGCGGGCTGCAAACATATAGACCATGTTAGCACCCAGTTGCCCTATGCCAGTTTGGTTGGAAGCATATGTTTTCTTGGCTATATTTTCTCGGCTGTTATGACCAAAATTACTGATAGTGTACTCTTGAATGCGACATTGACTCTTATTATTTGCTCCGGCTTGCTTGTGATTTCTTTAAATGTTTTACACCGTTTAAGCACTGCCAGAGTAGAGAAAAGTAAAGAAATAACAGTATAGTGTAAGATTGATTCTCTGAATCTAAAGAAAACCTGGCTTACGCCATACCCTATAGGGCACAAGAGCCTTTAGGCGAGGCGTAAGCCTTAAAAAGAATAAGACTAAAGAACGCCGGCAAAACCCATGGGGATTTTGCCGGCGTTTTTAATAAAAGATAATTATTCAATAATTCGTTGGTAGGTTTCTTTTACCTTGGCTGCTTTACGAAATTTTTTTTTAGCTTCACTTTCGTTAGTATTGGAACCAGTGGTTCCTGGCAACCAATTATCTCCTTCATTTGGTTTGGGAGTTACGGTGTTGGTTCCTTCTTGATTACCGTTATTCATTTCCTGATTTTCTGGGCTATCCGGAATTGTCAGTTTATACTTCTCTGCCACAGCCGGGTCAATGCCGTTCTCAGTATGGAGAGAACACGTTTTTACGGGTGCCCTCAGTGCAAAATCTGCTACATTTGGAGGGACTGTATAAGGTGTTTTTATGACCACCTTGGTTATGCGGTCTGTACAATAATCATTTGGTAGTTCTCCGGTGGTGGCACAAACTTCCATAATTTGATGTAAATCATCAACCTTAGTGGGAATGGTACCTTGGGCAAACATATCGTGTACCATATGATCCGATGGTGTATTAGGTCCGGGCAAAAGACCGGATTTACTATCCACAGTGGCGTAAACAATCCCCGAGGGCTTTGTAAAGGGGCGAACTGGTACATCTGCCAGGGACTTGCTCATAACCTCACGCCAGATCATCGCAGGGTAAATGCCGCCGTAGGCCTGGGGCATTCTTGTTGGCAAGTCATGGCCGATCCAAACTGCCCCTACCAGTTCAGGAGTGTAACCCACAAACCAGATATCCTTACCTTCATCGGTGGTACCGGTTTTACCTGCAACGGGCCTTGCTCCAAGGTTTGCCCGACTGCCAGTACCTGATTGCACAGCGGATCGCAGCATGTCTGTAATTAAGTAAGCGGTGGTAGCCTTCATGGCTTGTCTGCGTTCTGGTTTAAATTCCTCCACAATGGACCCATCAAAACGCTCTACGCGAATAATTGCATGGGGTTTGACATAAATACCTTGGTTGGCAAAGGCACCATAGGCTCCTACCATATCTAAGGGTACAACCCCGCTGCTAACGCCTCCCAGGGCCATGGCAAGACCATCCCGATTGGCATCCAGAGTAGTTATTCCTAATCCCTGGGCAAATTTCACAGCTTGACTAATACCGACGGAGTTTAAAAGCTTAACTGCCACAATATTTACGGAGCTAGTTAGGGCCTGCCGCATGGTAATCAATCCTCTGAAACCACCGCCCGAGTTCTTTGGACTGTAATTGCCAAAGGAGGTTGGGATATCATCAATGACCGAAGCAGGACCCATACCTTTGTATTCAACGGCAGGTCCGTAGGCAACAATAGGTTTAATGGAAGAACCGGGTTGACGACCTATTTTGCTGCCATTGGAAAGAATCTGATACTGGGTAGCACGGTTCAGTGCCCTTTGGTGCGTGTGCTCGCGCCCGCCAACTATGGCCCTTAAATACCCCGTACCGGGTTCCATAAAGACTGCAGCACCCTGGGGTTGTGGTAGTCCGTTTTTGTCCGGTTTGTAATTAGGAAAATTTTTGGCATTGGCCATGGCCAATTCAACGGTTTTTTGTATTTTGGGGTCTAAAGTTGTATAAACCTTAAGACCACCCTTATAGACCATATCTGGCCCATATTTTTGAACCAGTTTTTCTGTTACATAATCAATAAAGTAGGGGTACGGATACCTAGTTGCCTGCATTTTAGTACCGTCAGGCAGGGGTTTTGAAGCAGCAGCTTGACGTTCCTCTTCCGTAATTTTACCGGCCTCTTTCATTCTTAATAAAACAATATTACGCCGATTAAGAGTTAAGTCATAATCCTTTTGATGCTGTTCTTCAAGTTTTTTCTTATCTTGTTCTGAGTTCTCTCCATCATCTAAGGATTTTCCACTGTCCAGGTAGCGAGAGTAAGCAGATGGCGCCTGGGGTATTCCTGCCAGAAAAGCAGCCTCTTCCAGGGTTAATTCATCGGTTTTTAAATCCTTGCCAAAATATATTTGGGCGGCAGATTGAATCCCATAGGCTCCTTGACCAAAGTATATTTTGTTAAGGTACATTTCAAAGATTTCATCTTTCATGAAATGTCTTTCCATCTGGAGGGTTAAAATAACTTCCTGCATTTTTCGTTTCATGCTACGTTCTGGTGACAGGTAAGATAGTTTAACTAACTGCATGGTAATTGTGCTAAAGCCTTCACGGATTTCACCAGCAGCTACGTTTCTAAAAACAGCACGCCCTAAGCTACGAAAGTTTATGCCGTGATGATCGTAGAAATGCTCATCTTCAGTTGCTAGAACGGCATCCTTCACTGTTGCAGGTACTTCACTTAATTGAATAGGTTCTCGGTTTTCTGTACCAATTCTTGTTACTAGGTTGCCATCCTTATCATAAATTGAAGTGGGCACCATATTCTCTAAGGCCTGGGGGTTAAAGGCAGGCATGTCCGACATTGCATAGGCAAAAAAGCCCAGCGATGCCAGGCCACCTATCGTAACAATGAGAATTGTAATAAGTAAAATTAAGCGTCCAGGTCTAAGCCTTCGGCTTTTGCGTTTTGCCAAAAGAAAACCTCCTTATGAGAAAATATAAGGCAATGATAACAAAATTATACCATACTATACTGGTGGCAGAGCAGAATTTTTGTTTTCTTGTCACCTACTGTTAACTTTGGTATAATTATAAAAGTTTGTTAGTAAACTTGGCTGGCGTCAAAACCGAAGGGTATAAGAACCCTTAAGGTTGTGGCGGCGGCCTTAGTTATACCTATGCCTATTGGCAAATGGAACTTTCTCATGGGCTAAAAGGCTACAGTAATATTACGAAGCTGATTCTATTTTTGGATGGGTTTTCTGAAAGGAGTATTCTAAATGTTAGATTTTCAAAAACAACTTGAGATTATTAGACGGGGCGTGGCAGAGATTGTTCCTGAAGAGGAACTGGTAGAGAAGTTAAAAAAGTCTGTTGCCAGTAATAAACCTTTACATATTAAGCTGGGACTAGACCCCTCGGCCCCAGATATTCACCTGGGTCATACTGTTGTGTTGCAAAAATTGCGTCAGTTTCAGGAACTGGGCCACAACATTACTATTATTCTGGGTGATTTTACAGGTCGAATTGGCGATCCCACTGGCAAATCCGTAGCAAGAAAACCATTAACGGAAGAAGAAGTACTGGCCAATGCCAGGACCTATGAACAACAAATCTTTAAAATTTTAGATCCAGAAAAAACCAAAGTACACTTTAATAGTACATGGCTTGCTCCCTTAAAATTTGAAGATGTTATAAAATTAGCTGCAACTACTACGGTCGCCAGAATGTTGGAACGCGAGGACTTTACAAAACGCATGAGGGAAAATTTACCCATCAGCATTCATGAGTTTTTCTATCCTTTAATGCAAGGCTATGATTCTGTTGCCCTGGAAGCAGATATAGAAATGGGAGGGACGGATCAAAAATTCAACTTGTTAATGGGACGAACTTTGCAAAAGGAATTTGGCCAAGAACCACAGGTTGCAATCATGATGCCAATTCTTGAGGGCCTTGATGGTGTAAATAAAATGAGTAAGAGTCTAGGTAACTATATCGGTATTGATGAACCACCACAAGAAATGTACGGAAAAACAATGTCTCTTCCAGATGAGTTAATGGTGCGCTATTTTGAGTTGGTTACACCAGTGCCTTTAGAAGAAGTTAAAGCAATTGCCAAGGGGTTGGAGGATGGTTCGCTGCATCCCAGGGATGTGAAGATGAGATTGGGCAGAGAAATTGTGACATTCTACCATGGACCCGAGGCGGCCCTGCAAGCAGAAGATCATTTTAAAACGGTCTTTCAAAAGGGGGAAATCCCTGATGAAATAGATGAGTTTTTAGTCTCGGGGGATTTACTTGAAGAAGGTTTAGTAGCGTTACCCAAGCTTCTAACCCAGGCTAAGCTAGCTGGTACCAATAGCGAAGCAAGGAGGCTTATAAAAGAAGGGGCAGTAAAAATTAACGGAGAGAAAGCAACTGATCCCAATATGAGATTGAAACCACAAGAAGGTATGATTATTCGGACGGGTAAACGTAAATTTGCTAAACTGATATTGAAATAAATAATCTAATAGGCTATAGGTTATCACCTTTTATTTCACCTCCACATATAGATAAGATGTGGAGGTGAAAGCTTTGTTTAAGAGGAAAAGACAAGTATCCGGTAAATTGTTGATTATATTTTTTATAGTGGGGTTGGTAGGAACTGTGGTCTTTATAGATCGTCTTCTGCAACCCACACTTTTTACCATTGCCCGGGTCAAGGCCATTCATATGGCAACGGAAATAGTAAATAAAATTGTTATGGAAAATTTAGCTCGGCAGCAATTAAAATATCAGGATTTCATCCAATTGCATAAGGATGAGGAAGGAAAAATTGTCTTTGTGCAGGCAGATACAATGAAGATCAATAAAGTATCCAATCAGATTACCCTTGAGATTCAAGAAAGCTTTAAGCAAATGGACAATCAAAGCATAAGCATTCCAGTGGGGCAATTGCTGGGAATTCATCTGCTGGCTGCCTTAGGGCCGGAATTAAACGTAAGGATGATTCCCTTGGGGATTATTCGAGTAGATGTTATTGACAAATTTGAGGGGGCCGGGATAAACCAAACCCGTCATTTAATTTGGTTAGATTTCCAATCGGAGTTTCAGATAGCCATCCCGTTATATAAAGAAGTATTTAAGGTTGCGACAAAAGTTCCACTGGCACAAAACATCATCGTGGGAGATGTTCCGCCGGCCCTTGTTACATTACAGGGAGGTATCCTGGGGAAATAAGATCTACAGCTCGGTGGCACGGGGTAGGTATTCTAGGTTCATAATAAGACCCGCAATAATGTTTGTATTGCGGGTCTTATTATGGGAAGATAAAGAATTTTATCTCATGTAATACAACAGTTGAGGTAGGTTGTTGGCAATGTGATTACTGTTGAATTTTATCGGGGCAACCCTTAGCGCCAGGAGATGACCGGTTCATTTCGCCGGGGGATACGATGGTAACGATATTTTGGATGACCAATGAGCAGTGCACCACAGCATCTATGATCTCCGGGTATTCCCAGGGCTTCTTTTGCCTGGGGATAAGCATTGGCAGCTAAGTTTAAAAATCCAGCCCAGCAAGCTCCTAGCCCCATGGAGAATGCAGCCAGTTCTAGATAAGTAAGGGCAATCACACAATCTGTTTGGGCCGTTGGTTGAGCGACCGGGGAGTGGGTTAAAATCACATGGGGTGCGTTGCGGCATATTTTATCTTCACCTTTTTCCCAGGAAGCAACTAAACTAGTTGCATAATTGGTGAAAGGGGCTGCAGGGTTTTCCTTCAGCATTAAACGCATCCAATCTATCACCAAACCAGCCATGCGGTTTACTTCATTTGTATTCTCAATAACCAGCCAGTTAACAGGTTGTTTGTTGCTACCCGAGGGCGCGCAGCGGGCAATATCGATTAATTTTAATAAAGTATCGTGTTGAACAGGTTGCTTTTTATAAGTGCGAATGGA